>JAEUTM010000369.1 GCA_016788025.1 Bacteroidia bacterium | reverse complement strand
AAAAATTTACCATTTGCATCCTTTGTGTTTGGTTTGTAGACGATCCAGTTCCAATACAAAATCCACACTCATGGGAATACATATATAATAGTTATAGTGACATTTTCTTGAATTCATAGATTTCTCATATGAAAAAGTCATATTTTTCTATAAAAAGAAATATTTATTTTAAGGATTGAGGAAAATGAATTAACATTTTTTTACATTAGTAAACTTTTTTTTAGTAAAATAGGAAACCTATCTCTGAATGCTCTGAATAAAAAAGAAATCAAAGAAAAATCTTTTGCTGCAGAACAAAATTATTGCTGTTTAAATTTTAAATAATTATCTATGAAAAAAATCGCGTTATTGCTTGCATGCTTTGCAATTGGTTTGCAGGTCCTCGTGGCCCAAACCAGGGAGATCTCAGGCAAGGTAACCTCCGCTGATGATGGAGGAGCTCTGCCTGGTGTTTCGGTTTCAGTTAAGGGGACAACCCTAGGTACTATCACGGATATGGATGGTGTGTTCCGGCTGAAAGTTCCACAGGATGCCAAAACACTGACATTCACGTTTGTGGGAATGACCTCACAGGAAGTTTCGATTGGGAATCAAACAACGATTAACGTCAAACTCGCCTCTGAAAACATCGCTGTTGAGGAAGTTGTTGTTGCTGCTCTGGGGATACAGCGACAGAAAAGGGATTTGGGCTACTCTACCACAAATATCAAAAGTGAAGAGTTAACTCAGGGAAAATCATTAAGTGTAGCATCCAGCTTGCAAGGGAAAGTGGCTGGTTTAAATATCTCGTCACTCAATAGCGGTGTTCTCGAAGATGTTAAGATCAATATGCGTGGGATTCGTTCTCTTACTGGGAACAATGATCCGATGTTGCTATTGGATGGAGTACCTGTAGCGTTAGCACTCTTGAAGACAATCAATCCGAACGATGTGGAAAGCGTCAACGTATTGAAAGGAACCTCTGCCGCAGCTGTTTATGGGCCGGATGCCCGTAATGGTGTTATTGTTGTTACGACCAAAACAGGTTCAAAAGACGGCAAGCCAGATATTATTGTCAGTAATTCGACCCAATTCAGCCAAGTATCGTTTTTTCCTAAATTCCAGACACAATTTGGCTCGGGAGGATACGGGGCATATATTCCATACGAAAACTGGTCATGGGGGCCGGCATTCGATGGAAGTGATGTTGTTTTAGGAGAAACACTCGAAGACGGAGACAAGCAAATGGTTAAGTATTCTCCGATAAAAAACAACAGAAAAGACTTCTTTAATACCGGTTTAGTTTTACAGAACGATGTTTCTTATTCTGCCAAGGACTTTTACATTAGCGTACAAGATGCTAATATAACAGGAGTTGTGCCAGATGATGAAAACAGAAGAACCGGAATCCGTTTGAATGCCTCTCAAACTTACAACAAGTTCTCAGTAGCGTTTAACACCAATTACATTCATCAAAAATATGAAGTCTTTGATAATTCCGCCATGGGTGATTATTATTCGGCCAATAATGTTGGATTAAACGGTGGATTGATGAACCTTATCTTTAATACGCCCGCACAAGTTCCTTTAACTTCGTATAAAGATTTCACAAACAACAAGTTCGCTGCGTACAACAATTATTTTAACCGCTACGGTATAAACCCATATATTGCCCTCGACACCTGGAGAAGAAAAGGATTAGATCAAAATTTAATTAGCAGTCTTGATCTGAAACTTAGTCCTACTGATTGGTTAGATTTGAACTACCGGGCTGCAACAACATATCAAAGTACTGTTATCCAAACGAACACTAAACGGCTTGTCGTAAATCCGTATGGCGCTGGGAGAGGGATTGATAATATACCTCAGAGTGTAGAAAACTCTACTTATGTCGGTAACCGCCTGTCTTCAGAGTTCTACGCTAATTTTCACAAAACATTTGGTGATTTTAATATAAATGTACTTGGAGGTACTTATGTTCGTCAGGTTTCATCCAGAACTACAGGTGTAGACGCAAGTAACCTTGTTATAGAAGGATTGTACAATATTTCTGCACGTCCAGGAGAACTGGGTGGAACGTCCACCGAAGTTCGCTCAAGGCTGTTCTCTGTCTATGGAAGTGCCAGCGTGAATTACAAGAACTTTGCAAACCTCGAAGTAACCGGACGTAATGATAAAACATCGGTGCTGGATCCGAGCAACAACAGCTTCTTCTATCCTGGAGTAAATGCATCTTTGGTTTTAACAGATGCCGTTCCAAGCATAAAATCAGATGTCTTTAATTTCATGAAGCTACGTGCATCTTGGAATAAAACAGGAAACGCTGATATCGCCCCTTATCGGCTAAGTGCCACCTTCTCACAACTAACTGATACCGATGATCCTTCTGGGTTCCCATTCAACGGAATTCCCGGATATTCTGCAGATAGAACTAAATTTGACAAATATCTGAAACCAGAGTTTATTGAAAGTACCGAGTTTGGTTTTGAGGCTAGCTTTCTAAAAAGTAGAATTACTCTTGATGCAACCTATTATAATCAAAGAAATACGAATCAAATCATTAGTGTTCGGGTTCCCCGTTCTACAGGATACACTTTTGCGAACGTTAACGCAGCCTCCTTTAAAAACTATGGTTTTGAAACTCAGTTGAAAGTTACTCCTCTCATTGATTTGGGTGATGTAAAAATTGACTTTACAGCCAACTATTCATATAACAATAGTGAAGTCTTGAGTATTTATCAAGATTTACAAGAAGTCTCAATCGGAGGTTACACAATGGCTTCAAACATCGCTGTTGTAGGGAAACCTGCATTCGTCTTCAATGCAACAGACTATAAAAGAGATGATCAGGGACGTGTTATTGTAGATGCAGTGACAGGATTCCCAATTATCGATGAAGTTAACAAAAAATTTGGCCGCACACTGCCTCTTCACATAATTGGATTAAGCCCTTCCGTTCAGTGGAAAGGATTATCTGTTTCTGCTTTGTTTGAATACAAAGGAGGCTACAATACATTTAATATGATTGGGAATGAAATGGCCTGGACAGGTGTTTCTGAAATTACAGGAGCCAATCATCGTGAACGTTTTGTAATCCCCAATTCAGTATATGAAGATCCACAGAATCCTGGAAAATATATTCCGAATACAAACATTACAGTATACGATGTAAATGAGTTCTTTACAAGCGACAATTATCGTAACGTGGCTTCAAACTTTATTACCAGTGCGGCTTCATGGCGCTTCAGAGAGCTTGCAATAACCTATGAATTACCTAAATCATTCCTTTCAAAGCAAAATTTAGTTCAGGGAGTAACTATTGGCCTTGTAGGTCGCAATTTAGCGTTATGGTTACCTAAAACTAATGTATATTCTGACCCTGACTTTAGAGGCAATAATGACTTTATTACAGGGAATATTACAGGTATTTCAAATGCGACTGTAAATCCTCCTACTCGTACATTGGGCGGAACTCTATCTGTTAGATTTTAATTTTTAAATATTTAAATATTATACATATGAAAAAGCTACTATTTTTAATATTAGCGTGTGTATTTGTGGCAAGTAGTTGCAGCGACAGCTTCTTTGATATCAACACGAACCCAAATAATGCAATTGAAGAGAATATGACTCCCAACCTGGTATTGCCCAGAGCCTTACACAGGCTCGCTGCAATGTCGGCTACTGAATATGATGTATACAACAGATGGATGGGATATTGGGCTCGTTGCTCGGGTAACTATGGCCCGAATACTGACGAAGAATCCTATCAGCTTACTTCCTCTTTTAACCGTACATCATGGTTAGAAATGTATGACATCTTAAAAGATTTTGATGTGGTCGAGAAAAGCGCTGCTAACAGGGATGAAACTGCTTATCAGGCAATAGCCAAAATAATGAAGTCAATTGGATTTATGCAGTTGGTTGATCAATACAACAACATTCCGTATTCAAAATCATTTGATATCGACCAAAACATGTTGACTCCTTATGATAAAGCCGATGCGATTTATGCCGATCTTATTGCCCAACTGACAGAAGCCGATGCTTTATTAAAAGAAGCTAAAGTTGCAGACAATTTTGATATCAAGTCCGCTGACATCGTTTTTGGCGGAGACTTTGACATGTGGCGTAAGTTAGGGAATACTCAGCGTCTTCGGTTGTTAATGCATCAGTCAGAGCTTTTAGGTAATGCTGGATTAAAGACTGAAATTGATAAGATTGTTGCAAACGGTGGAGGTTTCCTGGAAGCGGGTGAGACTGCAGAAGTGCAGCCTGGATATGCCAAAGATGTTAACAAACAAAACCCATATTGGAATTCGTTTAACATTAATGATGCCGGTGGTTTAGATAACTTCAACAGAGCAAACAACTATTTTCTGAATCTGTTAAAAACCAACGATGACGTACGTTACCAGCGTTTCTACTCCAAAGCTGCAACGCCAACCAATAATGAAGATTATGTGGGCTACGATTATGGTTTTGATTATCCGGAAGGTACTCCTGAAGCCGAGAAAAAAGCCGCAGCTAATTCATCGAATGTAGCCGGTCCAGGCATTGCTACTGGCCCAGGTATGGCTCAGTGGTTATTTACTTCATTTGAAAGTATGTTTCTTCAGGCCGAAGCAATACAACGTGGTGCGTTGAGTGGTGACGCTAAAGAAATGTATGAAAATGCAGTAACAGAATCTTTTAGCTGGCTAAAGGTTCCTAATGCTGCAACAGCTGCAACTGCCTATCTGAATTCGGAACTTAAAACGTTTGCAGTTTGGGACGAAAACACCGATAAGTTGGAATTGATCCTTACTCAGAAATATATTGCCATGTTCGGAATCAATGGTCTTGAAACCTGGACTGACTATCGCAGAACTGGTTTCCCGGATGTTCCGCTATCAATATATCAAAGTAGGGGATCAAATGTTATACCTAAACGTTTGATTTATCCGCTTGAAGAATACCAATACAACAGTGCCAATGTGTTGGCAGAAGGAACTATTAATCCACAAACGGCTACCATATTTTGGGATAAATAATTTATTAATTAGCTAAAAAGAAAAGATATGAAAAGAAAAACATATGCGTTGGTCATGTCGGCATTGCTGGTTTCGGGGGGATTAACATCCTGCTTAAACGATGATAGCATCGATGATCAGAAGTATGGCCTGATTAATCTCAATGCCAATAAAATCATCGAAATCCCTGCCGGCGCTTCTCACGAGAAAAGTTTGACACTTTTGCCTGAAGGACTTAAGGACGTTACAATCGGAGAAGTGAGATTAGCTGCTGAAAATGCAGCCGCAGAAGACATTGTTGTAACTCTCACTGCTGCAAAATCCTCTGAAATAATCGGTTCTGAGTTGCCTTTATTCCCCTTGACCGGGGTCACTGTTCCGGCTACTGTAACAATACCTAAAGGAGCGCGTTCAGTCCCTCTTACGGTGAAAATAAATACCGCTTTGCTTAGTAGTAGTCCACAATATCTGGCGGTCTCTATAGCTTCAGTCGACAAGCAAGGTTATGTAGTCAGTGGTAATTTTGGATTTCTGAAGCTAAACATGAAAATTAAACATAGATATGAAGGCAGATATGTTTTGACAGGAACAATGGAACACTTACCAAATCCAGCACTGTATTTCCACA
>JAEUTM010000361.1 GCA_016788025.1 Bacteroidia bacterium | reverse complement strand
ACCAACCGATGGTATTAAGGCCGGCAGTTGAACCCGTTAGTGTAAATGCGCTGCTTGAGGTGCAACCTGCAAGTGTAGTTCCGGACACCGAAGGGGGTGCTGGTGTCGTGCATTGTGCGTTCAGGATTTCGCCCGAAGTGCAAAACAATGATACTGCCAATAAAATTCTTGAGTAATTTTTCTTCATGTTCAAAGGGTTTTTAGTGAATACGGAAAATAAGATCGTTAAAGAACGGAGATTATAAAAATATCAAATTTAAATAAAAAGCAATTTATTTCTGTTAAAACTGAGTGAAAGAGCGGGCTTTTTTAGCCAGCCAGGTTAAATAAGGCATTTATGTTAAATAACCCCATTGTAGGAAGTATTGAACTGAGAAATCTACAAACATTAAAAACCAACCAAATAAAACTCTTCCGGATTAACGGTAGAAGAATTGTAGTAGCAAAAGCAGAAGAAGGACTCTTTGCATTTGAAGACCGCTGCACACACCAGGGCGCTTCACTGGCAGATGGGGTAGTGATCTGCGGCACCGTTCAATGTCCCTGGCATGGTTCGCAGTTTAATATCAAAAACGGAACAGTAAAGCCGGTCCGGCAAGAGAGGCAATTAAAACGTTTGAGCTGAAAACCACCGGAGATAAAATAATTCTTTGGCTCGATTAATTGGTGAGGATATCCACGGCATTTGTGATGTTGTCACCGCGCTGATAACGTTTCTTGAGCCTGAACATCTTAACCGCCTTTGTAATAAAATGCACATCAAGATTTAAACCTATGGAAGTGAACAGACCGTCGAAGTTGAAACTCTTTACCTGGTTGTAAGCCACTTTGCGATAACCAATAATTGCCTTCAATCCTAAAAAGCGCATAGGTTTAAAAGTACCAGATAATCCAAAGTTTACGAAAAGCAAGGCCCCGCTTTTGGTTTGAACAACACGATCAGAGGCCATGTTTTTGTCCACAAATGTGTTCATACCGGCTCCTATTTCCAGGGGCATTCCCAGGGAAAAGAAACGCCAGTCTTTGTATATAAGCTCCGTATTAAAACTACCATATTCAAGCCGGATGAGTGTTCCAAAGGCCGTGTCGTTTTTTACATATTGATCATCTTTCAATCTGTCTGCCATTTTATAATACCCAAGGGTGAGCCTGAGTTTATTTGCCAATAGTACTCCGGCGTCAAAACCTGTTATGGGAAGACCTTGTTTGCCATAAAAATTCACACGATTATCAAACTTCAGTTGAGGACGTATGAGTTTTATTTTAGCAATGGCCAGCGAATCCTTTATGAAGTTATCACCGGCGGTTTGCGAGTGGAGTGCTTTCGTTAATAAAAGCAGGAATAGTATGCATCTGTAGTTCCGCAAACCTTCAAGCTTGGTTTAATAAGCAGGACCTGTAAGTACGATCACCAACCAGGTTACGAGCAGTACGATCACTACGATTAGAATAATTGCCAGTAGCGCATCAATAACGCCCCAAAGAAGACCACGTTTTTGTTTAGTAACTTCAGTCTTCAATGGTTTTACTTTGTTAACCTGGCTTACAGGTTCTTTTGAATTGCTGGCTATAAGATTGTGTGACTTGTCATTGTCTTTTAAGGCCAGACGTTTTGCAACATCATTTAATACTGCCCTGGTATACTTTAGCTTAGGAACCGCTGTGGTTTTCTGTTCGTTTGCAGGATTTGCAGTGGCAGCTTCCGTTTGGGCTGTTACCTGTACAACTTCGGGAGTGGCAACATTAGCAACATTAGCTTTATCTGTTTTTGTTTTCTGGCCGCTGGCTACAGCAGGATTATGATGTTTAAAATGTGTATAGCGCTGATGCAGGAATGTTTTTTTTGCGTTGCAACTGCATAGCACAAGAAGGATGGCAATGATGCCGGGTAGTAGCTTTTTCATAGGTGCGTAATTTTTTAAGTTCATATACCCCGGTAATACAATTCAGATACCACCTTTAAAGAATGTCTTTTTAGTCCCGTAAAATCAGCGATTCGTAGAAAATCAAGCAGGAGGAGCGTTAGTCCGCAGAAGGAAAATAATCCCCAAAAAAGCTGAAAAAATAAATTTTAAAAGCTGAAAAAAGCACTAAATCTAAGCAGAATCCAGCTTCGTCGAATTGCTGAAACTTTACTTTATAAACGTGCGTAAACACAAGCACACAGCCGCTCAGGCGGAACATTACCAGTAAAAAAGCAATATAAAACACAAAAATTAAATACCATGAGAACGAAAATCTACCTTGTGTCTGCCATGTTGTTTGTCCTTGGAATTACGGTAAGGGCTCAAACATCAAATGCCACAACTCAGAAATCGAATGACCAGGCAAATGCCCAGGGTTCCGACAACAAGAGG
>JAEUTM010000344.1 GCA_016788025.1 Bacteroidia bacterium | reverse complement strand
TAAACGCTGGGATCCTTCGCTCTTGCCGGCTACCCTTTCCGACCGTGTGGTGAATGGTATATTAAGAGGTTTGCTTGGATTCCAGGGCGTTGTGTTTTCGGATGATATGCAAATGTATGCGATCAGTAAAAACTATGGCTTCGAAAATGCGGTGGAAATGGCAATTAATGCCGGAGTAGATGTGTTGATGTTCGGTAACAATGTATCAAAAGAAACGAAAGCAGTTAGCCCGACAGAATTACACGCAGTGATCAAAAATCTTGTCATTCAGGGTAAAGTTTCAAAAGAAAGAATTGACGAGGCTTACAAAAGAGTAATTCGCCTGAAGACTAAAAAATTCTAAAAGCATTTCAAAAACAGGTTTCAGTTATTTTTGAGATGGCTTGTGCCCCCTTTTGGGGGAGGATAAATGTTAGAAAACGTGAAATTTTTCTGATACGAGACATTTCGCTTTTTAATTCTCTACCTTAGTTTTCTAACCAACAACATTTATTCATGAAAACACTATTATTAAAATCGAGATTTTTAATTGTATTGCTTGCAGTACTGAGTACGCCTTTGTTTGCGCAGAAAAAACTGGCAAGTCCACGCGATAGCGTGAAGGGAAAAATCGGAAACGCAACGGTGAACATCAACTACGGCAGTCCTTCCGTGAAAGGGCGTACTATCTGGGGCGACCTGGTGCCTTACGGAAAAGTATGGAGAGCGGGCGCCAATGAAGCAACCGTATTCAGCACAGACAAAGATTTAACCGTTGAGGGTAAAACTCTTAAAGCTGGCACTTATGGATTTTTTGTAATTCCTGAAAAAGACAAATGGACCATTATTTTCAACAAAACGGCCAAACAATGGGGTGCATATGAATACAAAGAAAAAGACGATGCGCTTCGTGTAACTGTAAGCCCCGTAACTGGCAACGAAATGTCTGAACGACTTGTTTACAAAATTACACCGAGTGGTATCAGCCTGGTTTGGGAAAAACTTTCGGTTCCGGTTAGCATGAAATAAATTAAAGTAGCGCTTCCAAAGGAAACTGACTGTGCTCTAAAAGGAAGGTGTGCGCTTGTTGCAGCGACATACCTTCCTTTCTTTTTTGTGCAATGATTTTTTGAATGGTTAAAGCTCCGACTTTGTAACATAAAGATTGACCCGGCCAGCGCGTGATTCGTTTTATCTCCCGCTCTGCAATCTGATCCTGACCTTTAATGTTCTCTTTCCAATAGCTCATGGCTTTTTCAAAAGTCCATCCATAGTAGTGAATTCCAACCTCCATCACTAACCTGGCAGAACGAACAAGGTTCCACTCTTCCTTTCCAAGCAGTTTATAAGGATCGGTGTAAAGCCCCATAGATTCTCCAAGATCTTCGATATAACAGGCCCAGCCCTCTACATTTCCAAAATAAAAATAGCCGTTGTCTGACTTTCGGTAAGAATGCTGCAGATGATGTCCCGGGATGGCCTCATGCATATATAACCAATCCATACAACGTAAATTGTAGCGACCAGTAGAAAAATTAAACTGGAATACATCAACTTTATAGGGATTCTCGTCTTTGCTTAAGTAAATCCCGGGAGGTGTAGAAGCATCTGCGCCAGGCCATTCCATTGCTTTTATTTCTGGTATCATAACAGGCTCGAACATCTTGTCAAGATTTTTTCTGACTGTATTATCAATTCTTTCAAAAGCCTCTAAAATCTCCTGCTTTGACGAAGAAAAGAACCTTGCACTTTCGAGGTCTGCATAAAAGGATTGTTCATCCTTGTAAGCCAGTTTTATTCTGAGCTCGGAAATTTTGCCCTGTGCTTTTTTCACTTCCTCCGCACCCATCTTAAACACTTGCTCAGGACTGATCTCTACACTTGTAAAGTGTTTTACATAGTAGGTATACCAATCCTTATAATTTTTCAGATCATGTAAGCCATTCAGAGGAACTTCTTTGTATGAAGTTTTCCATTCTTTCTCCAATGCCAAACGTTGTGTGTGATGGGAGAGCTCGTATTTTAAGTGCTTATATAGAATCCTGTCTTCCTGTTTCAGGTTTAAGACTTCAATTTTCGATAATACGTCGACATAACCCTTCACAAACTGCTCCTGCTCTTCCAGCTCTTCCTTCGACTGAATGTTAGCGAAATTCGCCTGGTAACTTAATTCTGTTGCCGGGACATTAAGAGTGTTGTATTCCCTGTTATAGTCATCGTATACTTTTTTCAAGTGTTCGTTCTGACTCAGCCCGACAACACAAAGAATTCCGAAAAAGAAAATAAAAATTGTTCTGCTCATATTCAGGCCACGCTTTTAAGCCATGAAAGAATAGTCAGGCTTACTTCCGGGTTAAAATCATCTTCTTCCTGCCTGACAGCCTCCTGCATGGAATGGCTGACATTCATCCCATGAGAGGAATTCTTAACCACTTTAAACACAGCATTTCCTTTGTGATAATAATTTACCGTTGCTGCAATAATCTCATGATCCTCTTTCGATGCTACAAAATCATTTTCTCCCCAAAGCAACAGGGCTTTGCCGTTGAAGTTCTTCCATGCACCCGGAATATTCAAAGCATAAAGTTCTTTGTTATAGGCAGGCGAACGTAGATCAAAAATCGAAAGGATTTCCGAACATGCAACCTTTTTCTCAGTAGCTTGCGCAGTGGTGAGTCCATCTAAAAAATAATAAGCAGAACACTCGCACCAGTCTTTAATATAGTCATCGGTTTCCTGCGGATTCATTTCGTAGGCCAGAGCGAGCGTTCTTCTGGTCTTAGCCAGATACTCGAGAAAGTTTGAACCAATGGTACCGTAAGCAATAATACCTTTTACTTTTGCCCCGGCCGCAATTACCGGAGCCATTACACCTCCCATACTGTGACCCAGAATAAAAATTCCCGCTGAATCAACATAGCTGTATTCTTTAATTGCGTTCACCGCACTTATATACGATTCTATTTCATGATTAAAACTTACCTCATTACAGGGAGTGCATTTCATGTTGTCGCCAACACCAGGTTTTTCGGCCCTTACACACACATAACCTTCGCGGGTGAGCCTGTTAAGCAACTGCACTTCACTTCTTTTATCATCCATTGGAAAATCCAGCGAATAACAACCAATGCCACCGATAAACACAAGGACAGGATGTTTTTTATTATCGGGAGGGCGACTAACAATTAAACGCTGCATACCGTTCACCGTTTTTACAGCTTTGTACTCCATCACAATGCCTTCGTGTTTTTCCACTGGCATGGGTTCAAATGTGCTGCTTCCTTTTTTTAGTTCTTTATCCCTTAAAATTTCATAGGTGAAAATTTGTCCGGAGGCACTTTGCGCCACAAGTTTAACAGCTTGCTCGGGTGTTGTGATTTCTTCGTTATTTAACTTCAATAGTATATCGCCAATTTTAAAGCCTGCTTTTTCTGCGGTGGAATTGGCAATTACCTTTTCAATTAAAACACCTTTCTGTTCAGGCAAGTTCATTACACGCTGTGTCTCAGCTGTAACACTCACCATGCGTATTCCAAGCAGCGGGCGTCTTGAGAGCTCCTGCGAATTCAAAGAAAAAAAACAGAGACTCAATAAAAAAATAATTTCCTTTTTCATAACGATATGTTTTTACAAAATTACGATGCTCAAAAAGGAACGTATCACCCAAAAAGAGTGATTGGTATGAACGGCAATAATTGACTATAGTTTACGAATCATAATAAAGAGTAAAAACCGCAAAATAACGTTAAAGAAATCTGTTAATTTTCAATCAAAATGTTGATTTTCATTTGATTAGAAAATCAGTCGGAATTCAGAAAAAAAAATCGAAAAAACAGATTTACTATTTTCAGCTGTCAAGAACTACTAATAACACCATGGACACTAATCTAAACGAGGTTGTTTTTTATATCCTCATTGTGGATGACGACAAAGACGATCTGTTTTTCCTGACCAAAGCCATTAACCTCGTTATGCCAAATGCGATAGTGGATCTTGTGTCGGACGGAGACCTCGTTCTGGAATTTTTATCCTCTTGTACCGCACTCCCGAATGTGATTTTTATGGATATTAAAATGCCCCACGTATCGGGTCAGGAAGCCGTAAAACGCATTCGTAGCAATACCAATCTTCGCACCATTCCTATTGTTATTTTAAGCGGCAGCACATCTGATAAAGAAAAAGAAGAGCTTTTGAATTTAGGCGCCAACAGGTTTTATACCAAGCCTATGGAACCGGTAAACCTGATTCCTATTGTAAAGGAAGTAAATGAAGAATGGTTGCAGCCTGTTCTAAGCTATTCAACAAGGTGATATTTGCAAAAAACACAGATTTCGAAAAGCAGACGCAGATTCCACAGATTACGAAGATCTAAACACGTTAAATCAGCACTTCACCTGTAAAATCCACACAATCTGCGTAAAACACATTCCAACGGTTAATAAAATCCGGAAGCCGGTTGATAACGTTTGTCCTTTTAACAAACTGAGACTTTATTTTTGTTTAAAGGTATCACAAATGACTATTCAAAAAATAAACGTGTCTTACGGCGATAAGACTTATGAAGTAATCCTGGAAGACGGCATTGTTTCTTATGTTGATCCCGCGGACCCGAACGTGATCAACTACCTGCCACCGCAGGTTCCGGGAATGAAAGTCCTTAGTCTTGAAGATGCAAAACGCATCATGCTGCAAAAAGCAAAAAAGGATTTTAAGCCTAGCATGAGTTTTTCGGATTGACTGTTGTTTAAGGACTGTCACGTCGAGTGGACTTAGCGTGTGATTTGATCACCCGTATCGAGACGTGAGCTGGAGCTAAATTTTCCGAAAGCTTTTCGATTGTTCTTTAAATTGGAGTCACTTCTCGATACAGTCCTCCTGGCGTCAGACCACTCCTTTAGACTTTTATTCGAAGTGACAGGGCCATTATTGAATTACTGCCCCACCTTGCTTAGCAGCCCAAACTCGTATTTGAGTTTAACTATACGGATGGTTTTATTGATAGGGTCACGGATAACGATGGAATTTAAAAGTGAATCGGCTTTGTTAGTCACATAACTGATTTCCCGCAACATCAAATCATTCTTGTATTGTTTCTCGCTATATAATTCGTTAATCTCGTCGTACTCGTAAGTATTCTTCAACATCACCTTGTTGTGCGCATTGCCTTCAAACTGCGCTGAAATAAGCTTGTCTCCTTTGTACTGGAATGTATTTTCCTGGCGGATCCAGCTCGCCGCCGTATAACTTTCCTCTTCTTTGATCTTATGTCCAAGACTGTCAAAATTAGTGACTTTCTCCTTGTAAGAACGATTCTCGTTGTTCAGGTATATACAACGCAATTGGCCCGAACTGAATTTTTTATACTGAAAACTATCTTCACTCAATTGCACCTGGTTTCCAAGAATAAATATTCCTTTTGTAGGGCTGTTATTCGTTTCCTTAAAACGTAACTCTTTAGTCAGATTTCCCAAACTATCGTAACGGTAATACCGGCTCTCGTAATAATTAAGTCCATCGTGATAACGTTTTAAAACAAGATTCCCGTTAGCAGCATAAAAATAATTGGTGCTTACCGTATCGTAAACATATTCCTGCACCACCTGTGTATGTTTGTGTCCGCTCCGATCAGTCCTTGTGATCTGCCTCTCGTTTGTTCTTACAATTGTGGTAAAATAAAAGCGGGAAAGTTTCCCATTTGGATTAAACTCGTACACTTCCGTCAGACTTTTATCAACCGCCACTTCAAAATCCTTCTTATCCAGGATCTCGAAAACGATACGTTTAATGCCCTTGGCTTTTATGACAGCTGGATTAAAATTATGCTGGGTCTCAAATGCAGATTCTGTGGTAGGAAGCACCACCTGGCCTGAAGCCGTAAAAGCGCATAAAGCGAGAGCTATGAGAAGTCTGTTAAGCAAGGTATTTGAGCGCCTCTTCTACGGATTCCACAGGCAATTGACAGCTTTTGTTTTCACACACATAGATCAATGTTTGATCCTTTTGGTGTCTGTCCTTTACCAGCGGCAGATCCGAAGCATTTGCGCTTACTGCGAAAATCGCATTTGTAAGGCCTTGTTTATAAAGCCCGTGGAATAATTCATTAACATTGTTACCAACAATGGCCACTTCGCGGAAGGGATATGTTAAATGTAAGGCCAGGCAAGCCCAATTGCTGTATCCGGAGCCGTAATTTTTGATTGGCTCCAGCACGTTGAGAAGCATTTTCTCTGCTCTCTTAAGCCACTCTCTCTTTTCGAAATAGGTCCCCAACTGAAACAAGTTGATGGCCATCTGTGAGTTGGAGGCCGGAATCACATTGTCGCTGGTCTCGGAGATACGGGCAATAAGCTCTTTATTGTTTTCTGAAGTATAATACAAAAATTCACTTTCAGGATTATGAAATGCCTGCAGGGTAAAGTCACAAAGTTCTTTCGCTTTCTTAAGGTAAGATTCGTCCTGGCTCACCAGGTATCCCTGAATCAATGCCTCAATATAAAAGGCATAATCTTCAAGAAATGCGTCTATCTTCGCGGTGCCGTTCTTAAATGTTCGCAACAATTTTCCATCACGCTGCATTTGCTTTTCAATAAACGCCAAAGAACTTAAAGCAATCTCCTTGTATTTCACTTCTCCGAAAACGAGATAAGCCCTGGCATAAGCGCTGCTCATCATTGCATTCCACGAACAAAGACTTTTATCATCCAATCCAGGTTTTACTCTTTTAGAAGCCTCCTTCTTTAATTTGACTTTGCAAACTTTTATTTTCTCATCCAGCTGTTCCTGGTTTAGCTGATGCTCTGTCATTAATGCCAGGCCTTCCTCGCTTCGCATAAGGATGTAGTTGTCATGCTCCCAATATCCCGTTCTGTTAATAAGATAGTATTTGCTAAAAAGTTCATAGTCCGGCCCAAGAATTTCCTTCAGTTCATCTTCGGTCCACACATAGTATTTCCCTTCTTCGCCTTCACTATCTGCATCGTATGCTGAATAAAAAAAACCTTGGGCATCATACCATTCCTGTTCTATAAAGTCCAGTGTTTCTTTAACTACATCTTTGTAAAGCTTGTTTTTGGTATGCGCATATGCTTCGGTGTATAATGAAACCAATTGTGCATTATCATAAAGCATTTTCTCAAAATGAGGGACTTTCCAGAGCATATCAGTGCTGTAGCGTGCAAAGCCTCCATGTAACTGATCGTATATTCCACCAAAGGCCATTTTACGAAGCGTAAGATCCACGTGCGCCATGAGTTCTTTATCGCCTTCCAGGCTGGCATAACGAAGCAGAAACAAATAATTGGAAGGCAGCGGGAACTTAGGAGCTCTGTTCGGGCCACCGTTCACATTGTCCATGCGTTCTTTCCACTTCGACACACTTTCTTTTAAAATCTCGCGATTTAATATTTCCTGTTTGTCACTGGAAGTATTGATTATTTCTGCTTGTTTAATTCCTTTGGTGAGTTCTTCAGCATATTCATAAACTTTTGCAGGATCTTTTTCATAAACGTCGGCAAGACTGTTCAGAATATTGATCCACTGGTTTTTCTGAAAATAGGTTCCACCATAAAAAGGTCTGCCATCAGGAAGCACAAAACAGTTCAAAGGCCAGCCACCCTGTCCTGTCATCAACTGAACGGCTTGCATATACAACATATCAACGTCACTGCGTTCTTCGCGGTCCACTTTTACATTGATGAAATGTTTATTCATGACAGCCGCCACGTCTTGATCTTCAAAACTCTCATGAGCCATCACATGACACCAGTGGCAAGCGCTATAACCTACGCTGATCAGAACCGGCTTGTTCTCTTTTTTTGCCAGTTCAAAAGCTTCTTCTCCATAGGGAAACCAGTTTACAGGATTGTACGCATGTTGTAAAAGGTAAGGGCTGCTTTCGTTAATCAGGCTGTTTGTGTTGTTATTTTGGCTGCTGCTCATTTAAAATTTTACAAGTGGCAATATTCATTGACTAAGGCCCCAAAATTACGCATGGTTTTAGTCTTATCCCTTTATTAATAGTTAAATTTGACCAAAATAAAGCCTGCAAATTGCCGGCCATATTGAAAAGCCTGTATGAAACGAATTTATTGGATCATTATCATTGGAGCCTTATTGGTTATTTCGGTGATTGTTGTGCAACTTCTTAAAGGTGCAAAACCTTCGGAAGTATATACTGAAAAAGCTTCTGTTCGCGATATTATTGAAGTGGTATCAGCCACCGGAAAAATTCAACCTGAAACTGAGCTGAAGATTAGTAGTGACGTGAGTGGAGAAATCACAGAAATGTATGTAAAAGAAGGAGACCAGGTAAAAAAAGGGACGCTTCTATGCAGGATCAGACCAGACGTTTATGTGAGCGCTCTTGATCGTATGAGCGCTTCGGTAAATTCCACCAAAGCCAGCCTTCAAACTGCAAAAGCACAATTAGAGCAAGCCAGAGCAAACATGGCGAATTACGAAGCTGTTTACAATCGTAGCAAAAAACTATTCGAACAAAACGCGATATCGCAGCAGGATTTTGATCTGAGCAAAGCGCAATACGAAGGTGCCAAAGCCAATGTTTTAGCATTGGAAGCTGGAGTAAACGCAAGTCAATATAATATCCAGGGTACAGAAGCTTCATTAAAAGAGGCAAACAGCAATCTCGAAAAAACCTATATCTATTCTCCGGTGGATGCAACGGTTTCAAAACTGAGTGTAGAGAAAGGTGAACGTGTGGTAGGCGTGAGTGGCATGACTGGCACTGAAATTATGCGTTTGGCTAACCTAAATGAAATGGAAGTGAGTGTCGAAGTGAATGAGAACGATATTATCAAGGTTCACAAAAACGACACCGCCATCATTGAAGTAGATGCGTATATGGATAAAAAATTCAAAGGTATTGTTACAGAAATTGCAAACTCTTCCAATGCAACTGGCATTTCTATAGACCAGGTGACCAACTTTGTTGTGAAGATCCGTATGTTGCGTGAATCCTATGAATACCTGGTAAATGACAGGAACATGATCCCCTTCAGACCGGGAATGAGCGCCAGCGTTGACATTCAGACACGTCGTGTAAGCAAGGTGATTAGCTTACCGATCCAAGCAGTTACAACAAGAAGCAAAGACTCTTTAGACCGGAAACCAAGGTTGGATGATGGTGACAGAGACGTAAAAGTGGAGAACGAAAACGAAGAAAAAGAAAAAACAAGCATTGAAGAAAAAACCAAAGAATATGTTTTTGTGCTTGAAAATGGATCTGTAAAACAGGTTGAAGTGACTACAGGCATCCAGGATAATGACTACATAGAAATTTTAAAAGGTGTGAAGAAAGACGAGGAAGTTATCTGCGGACCTTACAGCGCCGTGTCTAAAACATTAAAAGATAAGAGCAAGGTAAAAGTGGTGAAAAAAGAAGACCTTTATAAGTCCGAAAATAAATAATGGCTTATATTCTTCATATCGAAACCGCCACCACTGTTTGTTCCGTTGCATTATCACAAAACGAGAAAACTCTTTTTGTGAAGGAACTTGACGAAGGTTTCACCCACGCCGAGAATCTTCACTTATTTATCCAGGAAGCTTTAAGCAAAACAGGAATTGAAAGTAAAGATCTTAATGCTATTTCGGTGAGCAAAGGACCGGGCTCTTATACTGGCCTCAGAATTGGCGTGAGCTCTGCCAAAGGTCTGGCTTATGCTTTAAATATTCCTTTAATTTCAGTGGATACCTTGCAGATCATGGCCGCCATGGCTTATGACACAATGAAAGAAAAGGCTTTTTATTGTCCGATGATCGATGCACGTCGCATGGAAATTTATACCAATGTGTATGACCAGGATCTGAAAGCACAATCGGAAATTCAGGCTTTAATTGTTGATGAAAATTCAATTGACACATTTAAAAAATACCCGAAGATCTGTTTTTTCGGAGATGGGATGCCCAAATGCAAAACGCTTCTGAGTACTCTAACAAACGCTCACTTTATCGAAGACATCAAACCCTCTGCCGCAAGTATGGTGAAGCTGGCTCATGCCAAATTTGTTTCCAAATCCTTTGAAGATGTGGCGTATTTCGAGCCTTTTTACCTGAAGGATTTTATGATTACGAAGAGTAAGTCGGCGAAGTGATGAATTAGTGCAACAGGTTCCGGGCCTTCTCCGCATAAAATCCCTTTTCATTCACAATTCTTTCCAGCAGTTTAATCACCTCCTCTTTGTCGCCCTTTTCCTGGAGTGATAAAGCTTTATAAAACAATGCTTCCTGGTAGAATGTATTATTGGCGTCGTCTATACAGGCATCAAAAAGTACTATGGCCTTTCCGTAGTTCTTCTTATAATACAAACACATGGCCTGGTAAAAATCGCAGTTAAGGTCATGATCGTTATATGTAGACACTAATTTTAAAGTCTGAAACGCTTCATCGTATTTAGCCTTTTTAAATTGAAGCATAGCATTGGCGATTTCCTCATGAAGATAAATGGTAGGGCTTTCTTTGAGAGAGGATCCGGCCGGCCTGGTGTTATCCGCAGCGCCCTGGTCAGCCGGATGTCCCCTTAGTCCCATAAATTCATTTTTACGAAAGTATAAAGTTGTGTAGTTGGTTATTTTCATATCGTGCAGGTAAAAGACCTGGGCATTGGAAATAAATTTCAGTTTCTGTTCCAATTTTTCCTGCGGAATTGAAGAAAGTTCCTGTGGCTCCAGAATCACCGGATCCTTCGATTCGGTTAGAACTTCTGTCTCTGGTACTTTTAGTTTTTCTTTCTTTACTGGTGCCGTAGGCTTTATAAAATTCTCAGGCCGAATTTCAATCGTGTCGAGCATTGTCGTTTCAGCTTCGTGGGTCTCCAAACTTTCCATCTTCGAGATATCATTCTGCGATATTGGAACTTCATGTCTTTTTTCAGGAGAAAGAAAATATAACAAAGCAGTTCCTATCAGCAGGCCTGAGGCGAAAAGTAACACTCCCGTCAGGAGATTATTTTTGCCAGTAATTTTTCTGACTTTCTTTCTAATTTTTTGTAGATCAGAAGCCGACACCTGCACTTTCCCAAACCCTTGTTCAGCCAGGTAATCAAGATCTTCCATGCTATTCTGGAGATTTTCTTTTTTCATCATTATCCAATATTAAACATCGAGGCGTCGAGACTCAGAGCCAATGCGGAGCCAATCATTCTAAACATTTTTCCACCCAAAAATTTCATTCCTCCGTGTCACTCTGTCCCTCGGTTTCTTTGTGTTGAAAAATTCGATCCTTCCAACGGTTTTGTCCTCAATTTTTCCTCAATATAGATTTTCAAATTCCTTTTACCATTTTGTATGTAGCTCTTCACTTCGTTATTAGATAATTTTGTCTGCTCCTCAATTTCTTTGTATGACATTCCTTTTTTAAAAAACAACTCCACACAAAGTCTCTGTTTTTCTTTTAACAGGGGAAGCGCTTCTTTTAAATGCTCGATCATTTGATCCTCATTTATTCCCGCAATTTTCTCTTCTGTTTCAAGATCAGGATCTGTTACCTCAAATTCTAGATACTCCTCAGGTAACAAACGATGCCGATTTTCCTTCCTCAATTCGCTGATGCAATGGTTTCGTACTACAAAACTCAGCCAGCCTTTAAAATTATTGACTCTCGTAACTCTTAATTCATGAATCAGTTTCTCAAAGATCTGCATGGTAGCGTCTGAAGCCTTGTCCTTGTCCCTGAAATAAAACAGACAAACTCCAAAAACGGTCTTCATATAACGGTCAAACAGTTCACCGATCAAGGATTTATTTCCGGATTCGTAATAAGCTCCGGTTAAGTCCTCATCGGTACCATTTTTGCTTCTGTTAAATAGACCCATACAGTTCTGTTAAGATAAGACGCAAAGACCTGGAAATTCCACAAAAATAAATTTTATGGAAAAAAACACTGAAAACGCCTTTATGTAAAGCTAATTCAATTTAACACTAAAGATCATGAAAACACTCAACTTAAAAAAACAGCTTGGTTTATTCCTGTCATTCCTGTCTTTTGCCGGATTCGCACAGTCATACGGGGAAATTAGGGGTTATGTAACCAACGAGGGCAAAGAACCTGTGCCTTTTGCAACCGTAAAAATTCTCCAGGGAAATCTTCTTGTTGGCGGTACACAAACCGACGAAAACGGTCGTTACCAGTTTAAACCATTGGATCCCGGGACTTATAATATTGTGGTTTTGGAATCTGGCCATATTACCCAGCCAATCAACAACATAAAGGTAAAACCCAGTGATGCAACGTATGTAGACGTGACTTTGAAACTTAATATGCTCGGTGTAATAGATGTTGTTGCCGATCCAATCGACTACACGGGCACTGGAGTAGATATCACAATCTTTCACACGGCCACTGTGAGTGGTGAGGAACTTCAGCGAAATTCAGCCGCGACGCCTGGTGATATGAAAAGTGGTTTGACATCAATGAGTTCTGATATTGTATCCACTGGGAACGGTGAAGTGCATTTCAGAGGTGCTCGCGATGGCGCCAGCGGTTTTTTTGTGGATGGTGTAAGAACATTAAATCTAAACAACGTACCGGCGCTGAGTATCGAAAATGTAAGCGTATTTACAGGCGGAGTTCCGGCTATGTACGGAGACCTGGGCAGCGGCGTGGTGATGATCACCACTAAAAGCTATTTCAGCGCCCAGAGAGAAAATAACATTAAGAGGGCTGAACGATCGAAAGAATAATTTGTCTTACTCATAAAGAAAGCTATGCATCTCTCTATGCATATCGCTTTCTTTATCTTTCCTGTGAGTGCCTGCTCGTGAAGCATCTCTGAAATAAGGCCTGTTTAGGTTAAAATCGAGATAATATCCAGTGTACGTATTAAAATTTTCGTCTGTGGAAGTATAGTCCCCATATTGATACACCACGTCGGCAATGAAGACCTTATCATAGTTATGTTCTTTAAACCAGTTGTACCACTCCGGCGCATATAAAAAAAGATGTTTCCTGCAATTTTCAGTACCAGGACGATTCTCTCCTGCATATTGGGAGTTAATACGAATTTTCCTGTATTTTTCAATATCATCTTCATCATACAAACTGAAAACGGAGGTCATGAGTTTTCGAATGTCCTGCAACCTGGCAGGACTACTTCCCAGGAGCTCATTAACAATCACCAGATCCATTTTAACTGAATCTTTGGTAAAGTTTTCCCGCAGGACCGAATTGTATTGTTGCTTCCTTTGTTTTGTCAGATAGTAGTTAAAACGGTAGCCGGAATAATTTCCCACATTTCCGTAAATAAACAAGGTCTTTCCTTTATTTATCGTCGGCTTTCCATTATTTACCATGGACTCAGCCAACTCTTTATAAAGACCATTTCCGTTATTGAGGTAAGCCTGAAAGTATTTCAGTGAACTGTCTTTTTTTCCAAGATAATGATAGTATAGCCCAAGACTGAGGTTTGCTTCGTTAAAATTAAGTTCCCTGGCTTTGTTCACAAAATAAATAAAACCTTGTTCATAGGTTTCAAATGGTTTCTTGACATCTTTCACAAAAGGATGGTCTTTCATCGCTTCATATAACGCATAGTTATCAAGAATAAGTTCAGGTTTATGAAATATATTTTTGTTGTGATAGTATAGGAAATCGTCATCTACCAAATCTGTAAGAAAACCTTTTTCCTTTAATTCAGGCTGTATTATAAGCTTCCTGCGCAAAGATTCGATTATGTAGTAGAGATTCTTTAAATTTTTAGGCTCGTACATGTAATCTACTACTGCAAAAGAACAACATTCGTCAAAACGTGCTTTTTCAAAACAAATTCGTTTACGTTCTTCATGCGCTATGTTTCTGAGTCTGTAAAAGAAAACTGAGTCTATAAAAAAATTCTGCGAACAAGACTGACACTTTTCACTTTCCTCCTTTACAATTTCGAAACGTTCCAGGCTAGAAGGATGCGTTGCATAAGGGTTTGAACCCTGGCTTTTACGTTTTTTTATCTGTTGTTCAGTCAACGAAGAAGCCTTTAACATGGTTTTATACGTTCTTGAATTCAGGACAATTTGTTCGCGCACGTCATTTGATTCCTGGTAATCGAGCAAAGGTTTTAAGTTAATTCCAGCTCTCACAAGGCAGGCAATGGCAAATGTGTCAGCCTGATACTCCATGGCCCTCTTCATCTTAAAATATAGGGCAGCGTCTTTTTGGGTTGAAAAATCATAGCCATAAATCGAAGTCTGTCTTACACTGCTAAACTCTTCCTTCGATCTAACTATGTTGTTAAAGAAGTAATGACCTGCTTCGTGCGCCAGGACTCCTGCAACAAAGGCTTCGTTATCGGCCATGCACAACATTCCAATATTAAAATAAATGTTTCCGAACTCTGACGCCTGAGCATTAGCCGAAGCCGATCGTTCGAGGAAAAAATTCAGGTTGCGTCTCCGTATGCTCTTGGGTAAAACCTTATCCATAATCCTGATAAAGTAATTCTCAACTTCCACCCAATCCATGTAAATATTATTGCAGTCGAAATGAAATTGTTCGCGGTAAAAATAATTTACCGCATAAAAGTCTTTCGCTTTTTTCTGTTCTTCTGGCATGTTATCCCTTATAATTTGTTTATAAGCCTCATCGGGCCTAAAATCGTAAAAGGAATTAAACTTTTCCGGAAATTTGTACTGTTTCTGACCACAGGCATATGCTGCCAAAAAGTAGAGCATAGCGAATAAAACGGCTTTCATTATATTTTGGGTTTGATTGGGTTAAAGGTTATCAGAATTTCTGTAATTCTTCGTAAAGAATCTTTACAGGCAGTCCCATCACGTTGTAAAAACTTCCATCAATCCTGTCGATTCCAATATAACCAATCCAGTCCTGTACGCCATAGCCACCGGCCTTGTCGTACGGGCTGAAATTGGTAAGGTAATATTCTATTTCCTCATTGCTCAGTTTCTTAAAATAAACCTTGCTCTCGTCAAAAAAAGTAACATGTTTGTGAGCGCTCTTAAGACATACTGCCGTAAACACTTCGTGCATTTTTCCGCTCAGGCTCTCGAGCATCTTTTTTCCCTCTGCAAAATTTAATGGCTTATTAAAAACCTTTCCTTCACACCATACAACGGTGTCAGCCGTTATCAGCAACTCGTCGTCCTGCAACTCCTCTTCATAAGCATTGGCTTTAAGTTCCGCAAGGTAAATGGGAATTTCTTCGGCCTGAAGATCTTTGGGCCACACTGTTTCATCCGCTTTTACGGGTTTGATCCTAAACTCAAGTCCAAGACTTTTTAACAGGTCTTGTCTGCGTGGTGATGCTGATCCAAGGATCAATCGGTAAGGGTAATCTTTAATAACGCCCATATTAATTGTAGTAAAATATAAAACTGTAGCAGAGTCCAAGCAACATAATGAGTTTCAGAAACAAACTGGCTCTTTTGAAATGTTTACTCTCCGAGGCTTTCACAACATAAATTGCCAGTGCTACTAAAGGAACAATTAGTGTCAATACAATGTATACATTATTTATTGAAAACAGTACACGTTGAAAACGAACACTGTTGTATACCACAAACATTAAGAGTAAAGCCGTAATAACAAGTAAAAAAAACGCATTTAACTTACTAACCCTTATCCCCATAACAATCGGAAGGGTATGGCCACCGGTTTCTTTGTCTCCCTTAAAATCCTCTATATCTTTTATGATCTCCCGGGCAAGGCTGGTGATAAAAGCGAATAAGGAAAAAATGCAGGTTATTTTTAAACTTGACAAAACTGCGTGACTGTTCGCGAAAATAAATCCTGGCGAACGCTTCTGCAGCACCCCCATTTCAAAAACAATAGGCATAAAGGCAACAGCAGCCGTAAGCAAAGAGACAACAATATTTCCTATCAATAATTTTTTCTTTAGATCGGTACTGTAGAACCACAATAAAATTGCCGCTGCAAAATGAAAGATTGCAAGACGCAGGTAACCGGTTTTAAGCGCGGCATACATGCCCAGGGTTATTCCGGCAAGAGTAAAGGTAATATGTAAAAAAATAGCCCAGCGTCGTTTAATCACCCTGTCCAACACCACGGTATCAGGATGGTTGATCAAATCTGTTTTGACATCGAAATAATCGTTAATAATATACCCAGCAGCAGCAATAAGTACAGTGCTTAGCACCATCAGGTAAAACAAAAAACTGTTTAAGGCTAATTCAATATCATTAATGCTTAAAACCTTTTGAAGAACAAAATACCTCAGCAGGAACTGAGTAAGAGCAATCATGAGGAGATTTTCCACCCTCACCAATTTAAAAAATGCAATTATTTTATTGTCGAGTAACCTGCTCACACTTTACCATTTTACAATTTCCCATTTTCCCTGAACCCGCAACACCTGTTCTATGATATCGCGTATGCATCCTTCCCCACCCTTCCTGGGAGAAATATAAGGACAAATATCCTTAATCTCTTGTGCCGCGTCAGCAGGGCAAACAGCTAATCCAACACGACTCATCACTTCATGATCCGGCAAATCATCTCCTATGTAAAGAACCTCTTCGTCGGTTAGGTTGTTTGCTTTCGTGTATTCAAGGTAACAAGCCAGTTTATCGTGTTTTCCAATAAACACATCGGTAACCCCGGCCCTTGAAAGCGCATTTTTTATTGCTACATTATTTCCTCCGCTAATCACTGCAAGACGGTATTTTTTTGACACAGCCAAGTGTATCGCATAACCATCCTTGGAATTCATATTCCTTACCATCTCACCACTTTCCATTACCAGAACTTTTCCGTCAGTTACCACTCCATCAATGTCAAACATAATGGTGGAAATTTTCGTAAGCTTCTGTTTAAAATTGAGCATATCAGCGTTGTTGTTTTTTGATGAGTTTACTAAGTTGTTTGTAGAGTTTCTTAAGGTCTGAATTGTCATTAATCAGATCCAGGTGTTTTTCCATTACCGTTTTATCTCCTCTTTTGGCGGGACCAGTCTGTGCAGCTCTCGGATCCATTGTGAAAATTTTTTCGGTTGTTTGGTTAATCATAGGATGTAACAGCTCCAGGGAAAATCCTGATTTTTTATTCTTAAGCAGATCAGCTGCTGACACATAAAGTGCGTTCGTGAAATTATTTACAAGCACTGCGGCCAAATGAAGCTTAAGTCTCTCCGAAAAAGAAACCTTAAGTACCTTTTCACTGATTAGGTCTGCTAGTCCTTTTATTTTTTGAAAAACGTTTTGATCTGTACATTCCAAAAGAACAGGAATTTCCTTCCAGTTAACTTCGGCCCGCGCAGAAAAAGACTGCAATGGATAAAACACAGCCTTAGCATACAATCCCTCACCAAGATCAGAAAGTTCGGCGCTACCCGATGTGTGCATAAGGATGGCATTCGGGTTCCTGATTCTAAGCTTAGCAGCGACCTTTGAGATGGCTTTGTCGGAAACACAGATAAAATAATAGTCAGCATCCCCCGGGATTTTTCCTAAACCTATACCAACAGGGCATTTTAATTCCTTTTTGAATTTATCCAGGAGTTGATTTTGCCTGTGATTATAAACCGAAACCTTAAAAGACTTTAATGAAATAAGAACTTTAGCTAAATGCCACGCAACATTACCGCAACCAATAATTACGATCTGCTTTTGGGCATTTTGTTTCATCTGTAATATTTTTTGGTCTTAATGTCAGATGGAATTTGCATAATTTTTTTAATTGGGCATTGCTAAATTTTACGCTTCATTTCATCTTAACTGGAAAGAGATCTGAATTTACGAATTCTTTCGAGGATGGCAATAAAAGTACCGATAGCCATAATCACACAGCCCAACCAGAGCAGATTTATGTAGGGAAATACCAAGGCCTGCATCACTATAAAATCCTTATTGTTTGAAATTTTTTCGCTCATGGTTACCTCAATGGTTCCTTCCTCCGGATTTATTTTCCAAAATACCAGTTTTAAACCCAGTTCTTCAACAATATCTTCTTTAGGGATAACAACGTTTTTTTGAATGATAAATTTTGGGCGTGCATAATATACATTCGATTTTACATCTACGCACCTCAGTACAGCCGTTACCTCAAGCACTGAATCATTCTTTTGATATTCTTCTTTACTTAAATTACTTCGTAATGAATCGATAACTATGATCGCATTGCTGGAAAATATGGTATCTCCAACATGACCGATGTAATTATTCGCGGAACTAAAAGCATCCTTCTTCGTTTTGTTTGTGTCTACCTGAAGAATTGCGTACGTCACATGTGTATAAACGTCGCGGTCCAGATAATGTCTTGTTGCTGGCTCCGGAGCTTTGCCCATGCGAGGATTATCCTGCACATGTGGTATTAATGTAAAATCATATTCCGGTTTGTTGTTTTTACCCAGCTTCAGATAATCTACTTCAAAATACACATCAATTCCCTCGCGACGTTTGGCTTTGTAGGTAACCAGGTAAGGCCCCATGGCAACAGTATCACCCTGCGTCAATAGAACGCTTTCCTTTTCGTTATACTCGGGTCCAAGTTTTGAAAGTCTTTTATCGGGCGTTGAAGCCGAAAGATTAACTCGCTTGGATGTAGAGATCAATACACCAACCATGATCAACGCAAAACCAATATGAGCAATCGCTGCGCCGCTCTTAGATACTTTTCCTTTAAATACGTTGACGAAATAATCAAGATTTGCAAAAGCGGCGAACAAACCTGTAATTAAAATGAGGGTGTAACTGATGAGATCCCATTTTTTTGCATCATCAGCCGAAGCAAAATCATTCAGAAAATAAAGTGGAATGGCGCAGACCAACCCGAACAATAAAGCAAATCCAAAACTGTAAGAGATGCGCTTTAAAAACTGTCTACCATCTGTTTTTTTATATTTCAGGAACTGGGCTGCGGCAATTAAAATAAGAAGCAGTATCGCAAAAGGCGCCATCCATACGTTATAAACAGGCACCTTTGGCGGTGCGTATTCTGTTCCAAACAGTTTATTAATTACCGGAATAGAAGTGAAATACGTTATAATAAGCGAAGCCAGCACAAGTACAAGTGAGCCAAGGAACATCCAAAACTCACGGGAAAACAATTCTTCTTCCTCTTTCTCCTTCGGAAAATACCAGTAATAAGAAATGATTGTAACTACTGCGGAACATAAAATCCAGATGAGTAGAATCAGCCTGGCGTGACCATAAATTAAACTGGCGGCAAGCATCAACAAAGACACAACTACATATGAGGTTTTGAATAAAGGCTCACTAATAAGTAAAGCCACACTTATGAAAATAAAAGTCAAAACATAAAGTACCAACTGTCCCGTCATACCAAGATCGGTAAAGGCATGTACAGAAGCGTTCCCTAATACGCCGCTTCGTGTGAGGAAGGTAGAATACAGGACAAGCAGAAAACCTCCAATGGAGAGAAAATGAGTTGTAAATAAAGAACCGCCTTTGTGTTTATTAATGATCATGGTGTGACCGGCAGCCACCAACACAAGCCAGGGCACTAAAGAAGAATTCTCTACCGGATCCCAAGCCCAGAATCCGCCAAAACTCAGAGCTTCATAAGCCCATGCACCACCCATTAGAATTCCTACGCCTAGAACAAGAATTCCAAAAAACGTCCATGGCAGAGCCAGGCTTTGCCATTTTGTATACTGCTTATTGGAAAGTGCTGCAATTGAAAATGCAAAAGGAACTAATGTAGACGCGAAACCAAGGAATAAAGTCGGTGGATGAATTGTCATCCAGTAATTCATCAATAAAGGATTAAGACCCCGGGGATTTAATTTCGAAACGTAATTTGCCGATTGAAGGAAAGGTGCATTTGCTGAATCCGGATGCTCACGCAGCAATAAAAAAGGATTGCTTCCTAACTTATAATCGCCCAGGTAAATCCCCAGGATCATACTGGCAAGGAAAATCTGCACAAGAGCAAACACCATCATAACCGGTGCTTCCCATTCGCCTTCTTTTAGCTGCTTTTTAAGAACCCAACCCAGGATAATATTCCAGAATGTCCAGAGCAAAAAGCTTCCTTCCTGGCCTTCCCAAAAACAGGAAAGGATGTACTTCATGTTCATCTCCCTGTTGCTGTGCTGATATACGTAGTGGTATTCGAAATAATGATTGAACAACATCCAGAACATCGTAAGGATGATGCCAATGACAGAAAAGCCGTGAAGATTAAATGAAAAACGCGCAAGTTTAAGATAAGATCTATCCTTTTGCGCTAAAATATAAGTGATAAAAGAAAGAACAGCGGCTACAAAAGACAGTGTGATAAAAGCGTTACCCAGTTGTCCTGCCCACACATGTTCTCCCACAAATTCCACTGCCTTCATAGTTTTAGTTCACCTGAGATTTTCCGTCATTGTATTTACTCGGACATTTCATTAGAATATCGTTAGCATGGAATTCATTCCCTTCCATTTTTCCGATAAGCACAATCTGTTCGCTTTTTTCGAAGTCCTGAGGTTTACTTTTATGAAGCACCACTTGCTTGATAATTCCTTTGTTGTCGGCCATGCTGAAAAAAAACTCATCAGGATTCACTTTTGGATCGTAGATCTGCGGCTGGCTTTTGTCGAGCTTACCTACAACATGGTATTCTTTACCGGGATTCGAAAGCGCTTCTGTGAAGTCTGCATAGGTAGTTGTATTCTTCAGGGAAACAAAAATAACACCGATGGAAACGGCTATAACAATAATGGCAACGATATGAAGTTTTTTCATCCTGATTGGTTTTTAGTGCTTAATTTTTTCTTCAACTTTTTTTTCCAGACCCTTCAATTTTCTTTCGATATAGATCAACAACCCTATTACAAAAACAAAAACGATACTGATCACTGAGATCACAACGTAAATTTTTCCATCCTGCCTGAAAAGATCGGCCATCTGGGGTTGAGAACTTGGAGTTGCCTCTTGTGCCTGGGAAAACAAACCCAAACAAGTGAAGAATAGTATCAGTATTCTCTTAATCATTGATTTTATTTTTGAGATTAGAAAAACGGTTAGTTAGTTCATACATCCAGAAACTGAAAAGAATCCAACCAATCACTGCAGGGTAAAAAACAAGCCGCATGTTGCTGTCCAGATCATATTTACCGAAAGCTGGATTTCCACCATTGCCCGGGTGAAGTGAATCGGTAAGTCTTGGTAAAACCATAATGAAGATATTCATCATTACAAACGCAAAAATGTTGTACACCGCGGAGATTCTCGCTTTTTTTAATTCATCTTCCACAGACGATCTGAGAATAAAATAAGCCAGGTAAATAAGAATGCTGATGGCAACACCGTTAAGTTTAGGATCCTGGAACGTCCATGGAGTACCCCAGGTGTAATTGGCCCACATGCAACCGGTGGCAAGGCCCGGCAAACTGAAAAAGAAACCTATTAATGCCGCGTTATAAGCCCTGGTATCATTTGCCAGAGTGTTTTTAGAGAGAAACATTACGCTTTGAACCACCGAAACAGCCATCATAAATAGCATGGCAAACCAGATCGGAACATGATAGTACACATTACGTATTGTCTCGTTCAAAATATCTAGTCGCGGAACAGGATTTAGAAGCCCCCAGATTAGGGTATAAAAAATAATTATTACTGAAAATATTTTGTACCAGTGCTTCATTTGGAGGTCCTGAATTGGCCGCACAAAGATACTTAAATATTGGGTATTTACCTAAGGCTTTTGGACACTCAGATTAACACAAATGCCCCACTTAACTAAAAACCTGGATCCCCCAAACACCGAAACTTTGCGTCTCAGTGCCGCTGTGACCTCAGCGTTGAAAATGTTTCCACAATGAGCGTTAAAAAAAGAGAATTATTCCTTCCACAGATATGGGAAAAGTATAAATGCCAGTGCCAGGGTTAATGCATTAAGGGCCACCAAAATAATAATAAAATCAAAACTTACCGCTGCCCATTCCAGTCCATCGACCGCCTGCCTGCTCAGTCTTATCACAACCAGGATGAGAGGCATTAGTACTGGAAAACTAAGAATACTCATTAAAGCGAAGCTTCCCTGCGCTTTCGCTGAAATAGCGCTCATAAGGCTCAGAACCCCGGCCAGGCCAGTAGAGGCCAGAATCAGCACAATTAAAAAAAGTGGGAGATTTTCGACCTCATTTTTTATAAAAAAACCGTAAAAAAAGAAGGTCGTTAAACTAAGGCACAGCATAAAAATCATGTTGTAGAGCACCTTAGAGAAAATAAACTGCTGTGGAGAATAATGCAGGTAATTAAACAGGGCCTGGCCACCCGTTTCCTTTAAAAAACTCCGTCCGCTGATTGTAACAGACGTAAAAAGAGAAATGATCCAGAATAAAGCATTCCAGGTGGGTTTATCCAGTCGTCCCTTCAGGCAAAGGGCACTCACAAAAATAGTGCCTGCCACATACACCAGAACACCACCGATACTTGATTTCTGACGAAATTCGAGAGTGAGTTCTTTTTTGAAAAGCAGACCTAACATAAGTCAAAGCTAAAATTATTTGTCTTCATAACCAAAGCTAGTGTGCCTCGTTGGCTGCGCCTCCCGAAAGGATATGCAGTATCTCTGTTTTTTTTCTTCTTGGCACTTCCACTTCCGATTCATCCTTCATGGTAATGATGCAGATGTTTCCCTTGGAATAGTTTTTAATATAATTAACGTTTATAAAGGCGCTCTTGCTTACACGAACCATAAACGGATGTTGTTCCAGTATAAATGAAAAATCAGAGAGTTCTTTGGACGAAAGGAATTTTTCATCATTTTCCATAGTAAACCGTGTACACTGATCTTCCGACCTTACAGACAAAATATCTTCAATGTTCAAAAGTGAGACGCGGTTTCCATCGTGGATCATAATTTTTGATATAATGGTTTTTTTGGGATCGTATGATTTTACGATTTCCGTAAACTGTTCAGGATTTAAATTGCGGGATGTGATTTTTACCTGTACCTTATTCAAAACAGTCTCAAATTTTTTCGGGTTAATTGGTTTTAAAACATAGTCCAGTGCATTAAAATCAAAAGCTTTCAACGCGTAGGAATCAAACCCCGAAATAAAAACGATATCAAAATTAATCTGCTCAAATTTTTCAAGCAACTCGAACCCCGTTCCATCAGGCATTTTTATGTCGAGAAATACCAGATCTGGTTTTAGTTTATGTATCAAAGCGTAAGCCTCCGACACATTTCCGGCTTCTCCCGTAATTTCGATCCATGGATTAAGTTTCTGTACAAGGCTAATGATTACCCTCCTGTTCGCCACTTCGTCATCCACAACTATGGCATTGATCTTACGCATTGTCTTCAATTGCTAAATTCATAGGTACAGTTATTATCACTTCCGTTCCGCTTGGATTCTTTTGTTCATCAAATAAATCAAGATAAATAATAGAGGCAGTTGTACTTTGGTAAAGGTAGTTGAGATTTGTCATTCGCTGCTCAGTTATTTTCAAGCCATAGGAAGCATTTTTGTTGTTGCTGATTCTGGTCTTTTTGCTGTTTCGGCCAGCGCCATTGTCTATGATAGATATTTTTAAGTGTTCGTTTTCGCCCGCTACTTTTACATGAAGTTGTGCGGTACGCTCATTTTGAATTGGCAATAGACCATGCCAGATCGCATTTTCTATAAGAGGATTAAGAATCAGTGGAGGAAGCATAATTGCCTCAGGCTTTAAATCGGGATCAATTTCAATTTTAAAAACAAACTTATTATCAAATCGCAACTTCTCCAGTTCAACGTATATTTTCACAAGATTCAACTCTTCCTCCAGGCTAATTAACTGTTTCGACGAATAGTCAAGTATCTGCCGCACCATAAGACCAAATTCTGCAATATAGTAGGTCGCCTTGTCATTCTGGTTGCTCATAATCAGATCTTGAATGGCAGACAAACAATTCGACATGAAATGTGGGTTCACTTGCGCTTTCAGCGCGATAAGTTTATACTCCAGGATAAGTTGTTCGTTCTGCGCTTTAATAAGCTGCTTTTTTTTGTTCCGTCTTATGATCCCAAAAACCGTTGCGACGGTTAAAAGTAGGATCAATACAATGGCAGTAATTTTAAAAAGCATAGTCTCCCAAAACTGTGGCTCTACAACAAAAGGTATTGCAAAACTGTCCTTTCCGTTGTTAATCGGATTCTTCACTGTAAGCGTGTACTCGCCTGGTATGAGCTGGGTTAAACGGTAGCTCACATTCTCAGTACGAATGGAATCCGCCCGCCGGCCTTTTAAAATATAATCCAGTTTAGGCTGGCTCCCATTAAAATTTACTACGTCAAAATTAAATTCAAGGCTTTTCTCATTGCTTCTTACCTGTAGAAATCCGCCGATGTTGCGCTCCTTAAAATTTACGCGCACCGAACTCAGATTGATGATAATATCTTCATTTGCTATAATCTTGTCCCCGTATTCAAAAACAAGCAAGCCTTCAGAACTTACGGCATAAATTTTTTCATCGAAATAAAGGGCCCGATCTACCGCTCCCTTGCATATCTTGGTCCATGGAGCAAAACCAGTTTCGGGTGACCATTTCTTTGAAATATACAGTCCCGAGTTAGTGGATAGCAGGATCATTCTGTCATTCCTAAAAACATGGTTCACAATATCGTCGGGAATGCTGTTTGCTGAGTTATAACTGTATAATTTCTCTCCCTTTAAACAATGCAATCCTTCGCCTTGGGTGCAAAACCATATGCACTTTTCATGATCAACATAAATATTTGCTATGTCCTGCTCTCTCACAGGGCCAAGATATTCGGGCCTGTTCAAATGTGTTAATGTGTCTGCTACAATAATATCTCCTTTAAATGATCCCTCTTTCTCATAGTTGGTCGATTCAAAAAACGCACCGTTGGAGGTACCAACCCAGATCTTACCCTCACAAATATCCATACAG
>JAEUTM010000326.1 GCA_016788025.1 Bacteroidia bacterium | reverse complement strand
TTCGGGTTGGGCGCCACCTCCTCCTCTACTTTTGTAATCAATAATAGCAGCGGAACATTAAATATTGGTAGTATATTAATTACAGGGGCAAATGCATCCCAATATTCACTCACCACTCTTCCCTCCACGTTAAGTCTCGTAGGTTCAGCGAGTACTTCCTTTATTATTTCCTTTACAGCGGCCTATGGTGGACCACAAAATGCCACGGTAAATATTTATAATAATGATTGCAGCGATCCAATTTATAATTTCGTTATCAGCGCGTCTGCCCCGTTGGCATCGGCTTTAGATCTTGATGGATTTGATGATTGTATATCTCTGCCTGCAAACGGAAATATTCCGGTAGGAAATAGTCCATATACATTGGAGGCTAAAATTAAGCCAGACGTTCATGGCGTAAACGGAATTATCGGTTGGGGAAATTTTGGCACTAACAATCAAACCAATGCTTTTCGTTTGGGTACCGGAGGTTCAACAGGTTACCGGGTATATAACTATTGGTTTGGAAATGATATTTACATGGACGTTCCCAATCTTGCTGATGGTAACTGGCACCACGTTGCAGCAACATGGGACGGCACAACACGTAAAATATATCTCGATGGAACCTTGATGAATTCTGATAACCCGGGTTCTAATTCTGTTCCTAATAACGGCTCGATGTTTATCGGGATGACCTGTGCGTGGTGCGGAGGGGAATACTTTGACGGACAAATTGATGAAGTGCGCGTGTGGAATTATGCCAGAACTCAGTGTGAACTCAGAACATATAAAGATTGCGAAATCCCGGGAGCTTCAACTGGATTGGTACTTAACTATCATCTTAACCAGGGTTCGTCTACTTTGGCGAATCCATCTGTTACAACCGCCATTGATGCTTCTTCCAATAACATCACGGGAGGATTGGTAAACATGAGTATGACTGGCACCGTTTCTAATTGGGTTAGCCCGGGTTCCGTTGTAAATAATTATACGGTACCAGCAGTTCCAAGCGAAAGTATTGTTGTGACGGGAAGCGCGGTAGTGATTGCAAATAATAGTTCAACGGGGAGTGCGGGTGACGGTACCGATTTTGGTTCGGCAAGCAGCAGAACCTTTGTAATACAGAATGGCAATTCGGGCACGCTTACAATCAACAGTGTTTCCCTTGCTGGTGTTAATGCTTCGGAATTTAGTGTTACAAGCCTGCCGGGCACAACGCTTGCAGGATCAGCAACCACCACTTTTGTGATTGCCTTTACACCAACCGCAAGTGGAATTAGAACCGCGAGTGTTGTTATTGATAACAGCGACTGTACCCAGGGTTTATTTAAGTATACGATTGAAGGCAAGGCGCCCACTGCGTCTGCTTTGGATTTTGACGGTACTGATGACTACGTGGATTGTGGTACAGATCCGTCGCTGGATATAACAACAGGTACCTGGGAAACCTGGGTAAAACTTAATTCATTGGTTTCTCCCCAGAGGCTCTTTTTTAAAGAAGTTGCCGACGCTACCTATGGTGGTATGTATGAGTTGTTTTTTTCCGGTGGTTATTTTTTTGCTGAATTAAAGATTGGCGCTGTGAATCATCAAATTCAAAGTACAACTTCACTTACTGCCAACACCTGGTATCATGCTGCTGCTACCTACGATGGAACAGCCTTTAAGCTATATGTAAATGGGATACTCGAAGCGACAGATTTTACTGCCTCTGGCCCGATGAATCCTGGTACTGGACATTTGTGCCTTGGTGCAACCGGAACAAATCCGTTAACTGCCCAACTTCAAGCACAAATGGATGAAACAAGATTATGGAATGTGGCCCGTACACAATGTGAGATCCAGACTTATATGAATTGTGAGATTCCATCGGCTTCCAGCGGTCTTCTTTTAAATTATCACTTTAACCAAGGGTCACATAATTTGAATAACAGCAGTGTGACCACTCTCAGTAACTCCGCTTCTGCGATAAATCATGGTACATTGATGAATTTTGCATTAACCGGAACTACTTCAAATTGGGTGGCACCGGGAAGTGTTGCTAATGGCTTTACCACATCAACTGCTCCCACGGCAAGTATTGGACTTACCGGTAATGGTAATACCATCACTTATAACTCAACTACTCCATTGAGCTCAAACCATACGGATTTTGGTTCGGTCGCCAACCGCACATTTGTTATTACAAACACCAGTGGCAGTGGAACGCTGCAAGTAGGAAGTCCTTACATTACAGGCATCGATGCGGCACAATTCAGCGTTACGGTTTTACCATCTACGTCGACTCTGAGTTCTCTGGCTTCAACCTCTTTTGTTGTAGCGTTTACACCTACAGCAGGAGGTATTAAAAATGCTACAGTTAATATTGGAAATAACGATTGCGCAAAGCCTTTGTTTTCTTTTGCAATCCAGGGAACCCCTCCCCTTGCATCTGCTCTTGATTTTGATGGAATTGATGACTACATACAAATTCCTGGAGCTCCATCTCTGAGTTTTGCGACTGCAACAGATATCACCGTTGAGGCTATGGTTCAGTTCACTGCGAATCACAGCGGTTTTCACGGCGTGGTTGTTAATGCAGATCCGGTAGGTTCATGGTATGGATACCAACTTGCCATTGTACAAAACAAAGTTGCAGCGGAGGTTGTAACCACATTGGGCTCCCTCGCTATCCCGCAAGGTCTTTGGGGAACTAAAGTGTTAAACGATGGGCAATGGCATCACCTGGCAATGGTTGTATCCAGAAGCGCCGGAACTGTTAGACTTTACGTAGACGGAATGTTGGAGGCGACCGCTACCCATACCGGTCTTGTTGGTAACATTAATAGTTATTCCCCGGTTTTTATTGGAACAGAACGTACGCAGGCTGGGTTTTTTACGGGCAAAATGGACGAAGTCAGGATATGGAATACGGCAAGAAGCCAGTGCGACATTCAGTCTTTTATGAACTGTGAGATTACAACCAATGCTAACCTGGTAGCAAATTATCATTTTAACCAAGGGTCAGCTAACTTAGATAACACTGCGATCATTAGTCTGATAGATGGGGCGGGAAGCAACACCGGAGTTTTGGATAATTTCACTCTACTAGGAGTTAACTCCAACTGGGTGTCGCCAAGTAATATCGTAAACGGATTTACAACGTCGGTTGCACCTACGGTTAGTATAGGAGTGACAGGAAATGGCAATACCGTTGCATTCAATTCAACTACGGTTTCTACATCCAATCACACCGATTTTGGATCGATAACAACGCGCACATTTGTTATTTCAAACGTGAGTGGTAGTGGTACGTTAAACATTGGCACACCCTATCTCACAGGTATTAACGCTTCTGAATTTTCAGTAACAGTTATTCCCTTGAGTAATACCTTAATTAGCCTTGCAAGCACTTCATTCGTGGTTGCCTTTACTCCCACGGCCGGCGGACCACGAAGTGCTACTGTAAACATTTCAAACAACGACTGCAGTAAACCAATTTTTAGTTTTGCAATACAAGGCGCAGCGCCTACTGCTTCAGCACTGACTTTTGACGGTGTTGATGATTACATAGATGCTCCTTCCACTGGTTTTTCAACGGGAAATAACGATATGACTTTTGAATTCTGGGTGAAATTAAAATCAGCTCAGACGGGTCATCGCTGGATCACTTCTTTGGGAAGCTCTGTGTCGGGCTCGCTGATGACCGTGGGTTTTGATGGATCAAATAATAATAAAATCAGAATACACCACTTTGGTCCGGATCTGATGGCCAGTACGGCCTCCATCACACCCAATGTATGGACACATGTAGCCGTTAATTATCGCGGCGCAACTTATTCCAGTGATATCTTTATTAATGGTGTGTTTGTTGAGTCTCTTAGTTTTGGACAACCTTTAAGCATTCCTGTTAACCCGGCTTTCCAGATTGGAACCTATGTTTCAAATTCTGCCTATTGCCCAAATATGGATCTCGATGAATTGAGGGTTTGGAACCGTGCTTTGTGTCAGGCTGAAATTCAAAATAATATGAGCTGCGAGATCACTACTACAGCACCGGGTCTGGTTGCTAACTACCATTTTAATCAGGGATCCGTTGCAGTAGATAACAGCACCGTTACAACGGTTACAGATCTAAGTGGTAGCGCCAACAATGGCACTCTTTCTGGATTTTCATATACAGGAACGGTATCTAATTGGTCCGGTCCTGGTGCGGTAAATTCAGGTTCGAGTTGTACTGTATATCTAAACCCGGAAATAAATCTTGTTGGAAATGGCCAGAATATTTCCGACGGAGATATAACGCCGCAGACTGCCGACAATACCAATTTTGGTTCCGTGTGTGCAAACACAGTGACCACGAAAACCTTTACCATCCAAAATACCGGCACTGGAACTTTAAGTGTGGCTTCTATTACCATGAGCGGTGCTGACGCTGCGTCGTTTACTGTAAGTGCGATTTCTCCTGCCTCACCACTGGCGGCTGGGGCATCTGCTACCTTTGCGGTTACCTTCACCCCTACTTCGACGGGTGTAAAAAATGCAACCATTAATATTCCGAGCAATGATTGCGACGAATCTACTTACGACTTTGTTTTAACCGGGACCTGCAATGCTATCCCTTCTGTTTCTGTGAGCACAAGCAATTCTATTATCTGCAATGGATTTACTACAAGCGTGAATGGCAGCGGGGCTGATACGTATACCTGGACAGGAGGAACGCCGGCAGCAACTAACGCCGTTGCGTTCAGTCCCACAATCACAACGAGCTACACTCTGAGCGGTACAAACACACTCACTGGATGCAGCAGCACTAACGCTCCGGTACAAACGATTACAGTTAATCCAATACCTACAGTTACTGCAAATACAACTAGTTCCTTGATGTGCAGCAGCGGAACGGTTGCCCTTACTGGCTCGGGGGCGGATACATACACCTGGGCCGGCGGTGCACCAACGGTCACAAATGGTTTAGCATTCAATCCAACAGTTACTGCGTCATATACAGTTAGTGGAACGTACACCTTAACGGGATGTGTGAGCACGAATGTTGCAGTGCAGACGATAAGTGTAAATCCAACGCCAACGGTTGCCATTGCAATTAACAGCAATGTTGTTTGTTTTGGGGGAGCTCCTACACTTACAGCTACCGGTGCCAGCACCTATACCTGGAACCCCGGCAATTTTACAACAGCAGTTATTAACCCGACACCAGCTGTAACCACAACTTACACGTTAACAGGTAACAGTCCGGCCGGCTGTACAAGTACTAATCTTGCGCTACAGATTGTAACCGTAAATCCTTTACCTGTGGTCACAGCAACGGCAACGAGCTACTCCGTTTGTTTGGGCGCCACAACTGCTGTGAATGCCAATGGAGCTACAAATTATACATGGACCAGTTCACTCCAGAACAACGTCCCATTTTCGCCAAATTCTACTGACTCTTACACGGTAACAGGAGTTGATGGCAACAACTGTCAGAACTCTGCGAGTTTGACGATAACTGTGGATGCATTACCTAGTGTTACTGCGAATATCACAGCTACCAGCGTTTGTGCTGGAGGCAGTATAACGCTTATCGGAAGCGGCGCCAGCACTTATTCATGGTCTGGAGGCGTAACTGATAACCAGGCTTTTGTGCCTGCCACTACAAACTCGTATACGTTAACCGGCGTGAGTCCTGCAGGCTGCACAAGCACTAATGCACCAGTGGTTTCTGTAACGGTTAATCCCCTGCCGAATATAACTGCTAACACAAGTCATACTTCAATCTGCTTAGGGTACGTCGCAACATTAAATGGCAGCGGTGCGGTTAACTACGTTTGGTCGGACGGAGTAACGGATAATGTGTCTTTTAGTCCAACTGTCACTACCGTTTACACAGTTACGGGTACCGACGGAAATACCTGTCAAAATACGGCAACTGTGAGTATAACAGTTAACAGCTTGCCAAGCCTTTCAGTAACAACTACCAATACTGCAGCCTGTGAGGCTGAAAGCAATACCTTAATTGTGAGTGGTGCTTCAACGTATTCATGGAGTACCAGCGAAACAGATACTGCAATTGTGGTTTCACCAACCACTACAACCAATTATACTGTTACCGGAATTGCAATAACAGGTTGTAGCAATACCGTAGTGTATACCCAGTCTGTTAATCCTTGCCTCGGTACCTTAACTGCAATTACATCCAATACACATGTAAGTTGTGGTAGCAGGAAAGACGGCGCCATTACACTATCGGTTACAAATTCATATACCAGTAGCCAGTTATCCTATATCTGGACCCCTTCGTCTTTATGCCCTGGCAATGACTGTCCGAGTCTGAATAATCTGGATGCGGGAATCTACAGTGTAACCGTGAAAGTCACGTATACACTTGGCGGTATTCTGGTGAAAACAGATTCTATTGTTATGAATCCAATAGTGATTGACAAACAGATTACAGCTTGTGATTTGAGAGTTTTTAATGGTTTAACTCCGAATGCTGACGGAGAAAATGATACCTGGCAGATTGAGAATATAGATCAGTTCCCGAACAATAAAGTGACAGTATTTAACCGTTGGGGCGAGAAAGTTTTTGAGATCAGCGGCTACAATAACATCGATAAGGCATGGCCTTTAAATGGAGATAGTTCAAAACTGATTTCCAGCACGTATTTTTATATTATCGATCCGGGCGACGGAAGCAAAGTCCTAAAGGGATGGGTGGAACTTATTAAAAAGTAGCCTGAAGATTAAGCTGGAGTGGGCAGTGTTCAGTTGCAGTAGACAGTGAGCAGTTGTGAAAATAATGTATCTGTCTGACGCACAAGTGTATTCTTTTGCCATCGCCAATACCTCCAGAACATCAGTTACATAAAAAGACGGGATATGTATGGAGTATGCATGCTGTATCCATGTTTTATCCATAGCTTAACCATAGCATTTGTCTAGTCTTTGTCTTGAAACTGAGGTTAAGTTTTATTGAAATACTACATAGTTATAGAGGCTTTCCGGCTGTACTTAGCGAAAAAAGCATATCTTTGCTAACCGATTGTACCCCTGTATTTTACAGTCGTTTAACGATATTAAAAGTTTAGGTATTTTGAAAACAACTTTACGAAAGTTCTCTAGGATTTTTATTGGAACCATTCTGTTCTTTTTTGTAGGATTAAATAAGTCTGAAGCTCAAGGAGCATCCTTAGCTTTTAACGGATCAAACGATTACGTACAAGTATCTTCTTTAAATTTTGGTAATAACTGGACTGCCGAAGCTTGGATATATCCCACTAATGTTGGTGGTGTAAACTGGAAAACAGCTTTAGGACAAAGTTACTGGAACGGTCCAAGTGGGTTTGTTATCGCAATTGCTAGTAACTCTGTTTTTTTAGAAGGCCCTCAGGGATTTCATATTGGTTACCCTGTTACTGCTAATGTTTGGAGCCATGTGGCGGCAACTTATAATAATGGGATTTTTGCCTTTTACGTTAATGGCGTATTAGCAGGTGTTCAAACGGGCACGTTTACAAATTCCACTGCACCGTTTTTTATAGGCAGTAGAAATGACAACAATGTAACCAACAACTCCAGCATGATGGATGCATTTACGGGGCGAATTGATGAAATCCGAATCTGGAACACGACGCGCTCTCAATGTGATATCCAGAGTCATATGAATTCAGAGATTCCTACAACGCAGAGTGGATTGGTGGCAAATTATCATTTTAATCAGTGTTCGGGTACTTATATTATAGACGTGCTAGCTGGGGCAACTTGCAGTTCCTTAGATGATGCAACAGGGAACGGAAATACGGGAACTTTTAGTAGTGTACTTCTTAGTATTGGTTTAAGTCCTGTTTGGAACACCGGAGGTTCACCGGCTCAGGGCGTCACTACTCCGGCATCAGCTAACACTTCGGAAATAGACATTACCGGTAATGGTAATAGCATTGCAGACGGAAGCGCGGTGCCTTCCACAACAAACCATACCAATTTTAACGGGGCGTTCACCCGCACTTTTGTGATCTCAAATAGTGGATCTCAGGTATTGAGTGTTGGTGTACCAGTGCTCACAGGAACGGCGGCAAGCCAGTTTTCCGTTACCACAGTGCCTGCTTCTACCCTTGCGGCTACCAGCGGGTCAACCAGCTTTGTTGTAACGTTTAATCCAAATAGTACCGGCGTAAAAAACGCAACTTTAAACGTTTATAGTCTTGATTGTAGCGAACCCTTCTACAGTTTTGCGATCACGGCTACTGCCGTTGCCGGAGGCGCTTTAGATTTTTATGGTAATAGCGGTACTGGGGAAGATTACGTTACGGCTGCAGACCCAATTATTGGAACTTCTGATTGTACCATTGAAACATGGTTCAAACAAACTTCCACAAGTGGTGGTTATCTGGTAAGTAACCGGAGTTACGAAGGCGGTCCTGGAGGTTACTGGTGGGCAGTTAATATAAGCGGTGGGGTTAACCAGGGACAAGTGGGAATTGAATTGGGTGATGCCGGCGGAATTGGTTACACGGGCATTTCCAGTGCTCCGGGCTTGTTTGCGCTAAATACCTGGAACCACGTTGCAGTTGTAAGGTCGGGCACAATCATCACGGTTTACCTGAATGGGGTTTCTGTTGCAACTGCGACAGACTCTGGTGTCCG
>JAEUTM010000281.1 GCA_016788025.1 Bacteroidia bacterium | reverse complement strand
TTTGAAATCGAAGCTTAAATTGATTGTCAAAGGCATCCAAATGCTGTCTCCTTGTACTGGTGCGTATATTTCCTTTACCCGGAGAGTATCTACAAAATTTACTTTAGTGTCCTTAAAAATGCTGAGATCAATTCCTGTAATTCGCCATGTACTATCCTGCACATATATAATGCCTTTAAAACAGGGGTCCGTTTTTTGTTTCGGTACAACTTTAATTTTATGTATTAGTTTTCCATCCTCAGTTACCGAACCTAAAAGGTAGTAACGATAAAATAAAAAAGCATTGTCATTAATGGGAGAAACAAAGGGCCGGTTTGCAAGATTACCCATGTCTATCAGGTTTTCGTACAAACTGAGATTCATATCGCTTAGTTTATTAAAACTAAAGGACTGGCTGTTACCACTCACCTTGCTGCTTATCATTACTTCCTTTTCATTCGGATCCAGAAAATAATAATTACTTACATTTTCCGCCAGGTAAACAACTCCTTTGATGTCTGCTGTGTCGGAAAGTTCCGCTCCAACTAATTTTATCAGTCCACCTATATTCTTGGGAATAGAATTTACCCTTTGAAGTCCCTTCATGTAAGCCGTGCAACTATATGTGGACACCTGGTCTCTGTAAAATTTTCTTTTTCGGATCGCCTTTCGAATGATGGGATATGAAGGATCTTCCCCGGCGCGGATCACTACTTCATTTAGTGAAATGCCATCGGGATTTAAAGATACATTAAGTCTTACATTGGAATTCAACACTACTGTTTCCGTTTTTTTGCTGTATCCAACGTACTGATATTCGATTTCATAGGTGCCAGGCGCCAGTCGCAGCTGATATTCACCCTCCATGTTGCTGTTGGTTCCCATCGAGTTGCCCTTAACATGGATGGTGGCAAAAGGCAATAGCTCCTTGTCGCTTGAAATTACACCTGAAAGTGTGAATGTTTGGGATAGAACCAGTTCGCTTATCAGCACTAAAAGCAAAGCCAGTTGTTTTTTCAGCATAATCTTAATTATCGTATAAGACGTTCTGGACTTTACTACGGTTACCGTTAAAATTCTTTTTTATCAAAACCCATTAAGGCATAGGAAATAATATTTGCTCCCATTTTGAGTGCTTTGCCGCGGGCCTCTTCGCTATCGTTATGAACTTCGGGACTCTCCCATCCGTCGCCAAGATCGCATTCGTAGTCGTAAAAACAAACCACCCTTCCTTTGTAAATGAGTGCAAATCCCTTTGGTGATCCGTTATCATGCTCGTGTATCTTCGGGAGCCCATTATTGAAATCATACTTTTGATGATAGATCGGATGGTTGAATGGTAGCTCTACCAGGTCTAGTTCTGGAAACACTTTTTTTAACTGAGGCCTGATAAATTTATCCATTCCGTAATTATCACTTATATGGAGAAATCCCCCGGCGATGAGATAATTACGCAGGTTCTCGGCTTCCTGATTATTAAAGATCACATTGCCATGACCCGTCATATGAATCAAAGGGTAGTTGAACAATTCCATGCTCCCGGCATCCACAACAGCTTGCTCTGGGTTGATACGGGTTTTTAAATTCTCGTTGCAAAATTTAATGAGGTTGGGTAGCGAGGTTTCAAGATTCGCGTACCAATCGCCACCGCCATTATATTTTAAAACCGCAATTTGAAAAGAAAATGGTTGCTGCTTCGTAAATGAAAACAAAGCAGGTAAAAGTAACAGAACGAAAAAGAATTTATAGGTTGTTGATCTCACGTTCTAAGTTAAACATTTTTATAGAATTCTACCAACGAGATGGCCTGTTTTGCCTCGGTAACGTCGTGAACTCTGAGGATCGACGCACCGTTTA
>JAEUTM010000243.1 GCA_016788025.1 Bacteroidia bacterium | reverse complement strand
TTGCCAGAGTCATGGCATTAAATTGAGTCAGCGCTACTTTATCCTCTTTCAAACACTCCATCAACTCATCAGACTGCTTTGTTCCTGAGCTATCGATTTCAAACTTTACGCTGATCATTGCTCCTTCCCTTTTACCAAGCTTCTTTCTCAGATCTGCGTTCAAAGCAATAATGAACCCGCCATTTTTAACCGGGTAAACAGCCAACCTCTCAATCTTCACGTCATCAATGTTTCCTTTGATCCGAAATTCCCTTCGGCTTTTTAATTTCAATTTCAGAATAACGTCATCCGGAATTTCTACGTAAGTCCAGCCCATTTGTTGGTCTTTACTTGCTGATTTTTGAATAATGGATTTAAAACTTGGCACAACCAAATTTAAAAACAACTATCAAATCAAAAAATATTTTAAGCCTTCTGCAGCTCAATCACTGTAATCTCGGGCCAAATGCCCAGACGACCCGGATAACCCAAAAATCCTAAACCACGATTGACATACAAAAACTGATCTCCCTGTTTATAAAGACCAGCCCATTGTTTGTAGACCCATTTTGCAGGACTCCATTTTAGACCAGGGATTTCGATTCCCAATTGCATGCCATGTGTATGACCACTCAAGGTAAGATCTACGTCGGGATACTCGGGCTGCACTTGTTTTTCCCAATGACTGGGATCGTGACTCATTAGAATTTTATACGGATAAACATCGGTTCCTTTATGTGCAAGATCCATACGTCCGTACTTCGGAAAGTGTAAACTACCACCCCAGTTTTCAATGCCAATTAATGCGATTTTTTCACCATTCTTTTCTAAAGCAACGTGCTCGTTCATCAAAAGTCTCCAACCGGCATTGTGGTGCACCTGCTTTAAATTGTCGAGGTTATTTTTCTTATCTTCCTCAGTCTCCCATTGCTTATAATCACCATAATCATGGTTTCCTAAAACAGAATAAACACCATGAGGCGCCCGTAGTTTGCTATACACCTCCTCAAACCCGCTCGTCTCACTTGCCTCATTGTTTACAAGATCTCCGGTAAAAACGATCAGATCTGCGTTTTGCTGCATCACAATGTCGAATGCACGATGTAGCGCAGAATTGTCCATAAATGAGCCCGTGTGAATGTCTGACAATTGAACGATTTTAAAGCCGTGAAAAGCCTCAGGTAAATTGGAAGAAGGAACTTTAACTTTGTGTACCCTGTACTTGTAAGCACCTCTTACAATTCCATAAATAAACCCAGCTGCAGGAATTACAGTAAAGGCCACCGCCAACTGACTTAAGAACTTCAATCTCGTAATTCCCTGGCTTGTCATTTCAGCATCAGGATTACTCTTCTGAAACAAAGAAAATATCCAGCGAAACAAACGGAATACGTCATCAATAATCAGGAAAACAGAGCCTAAGAGTTTACACAATACTAAGATGAGAACTGCTGAAGCCAGGAATCTGAAAAATCCATTCCATTGCGGTGGAGGATACACCAGAGAAATAAGGCCAAATAAAATGCTAATAGCAGCTAAAGAATAGGCAGTCCAAAGAATTACATTTTTTTTAGTGTCCGTAAAATCCTGTACAAAGGTTTTAACGGCCTGGAGAAAGTAAATTTCAACGACTAAAATGATACTGAAAAAGATTAAAAACCGCATGTGTGTAGTATTTCAGAGGATCGAAGGTACATATAAATCAGTCGCTGGTATTTACATACCAATGTTAATTAATTCCAAAAGGGATAATCGGCTCACCGGGGCTTTCTTTTACTTTTGATTTATATTCAACTTTGTAGTCTCAAACTATGAATAAGCTTAGGATTGGAATCATTTTCGGAGGTCAGAGCAAGGAGCGTGAGATCTCTTTTGCAGGTGGACGAACGGTATACGATAACCTTAACAAATCGTTATTTGATGCGGTACCCGTATTTGTTGACAGCTTCGGTAATTTCGTTGAGCTCAACTGGGAGTTTATCTACAAAGGAACAATCCGGGATTTCTATCCTCCTGTTGAGTTTCTTCCACACAATTCTCCGTTTCAGCTTTATGCCGAAAACCTTGGCGCTCTTGATGAAAAGAAACAAAATGAATTGATCGAAAAGATTGGCAAAAAAATCAGTCCTTCTGAACTAAAGTCAAAAATAGATTTTGCTTTTCTATGCTTGCACGGGCCGTATGGTGAAGACGGGCGCATCCAGGGTCTTTTCGAATATTTCCAGATTCCCTACAGTGGGTCGGGCATTTTGCCATCCTCCATTGGGATCGATAAAGCCATTCAGAAAGAACTAATGGTAAATAAAGGCTTTAACAGTCCTTCCTACATTACCATCAAGCGCAGAGATTGGATTGACGGAACAGGAAAAAACTTTTTTAAAACTGTAAAAGAAAAAATCGGTTTTCCCTGTGTTGTAAAACCGGCTAATCAAGGATCAAGTATTGGAGTAAGCATTTTAAGTTCCGAGAATGATCCCGATAGCTATCGGGACGATTTTATGTCTGCCGTTGAAAAAGCTTTATTTACAAAATGGCTTGACGCAAAGGAATGGCAAGGCTTTTCGAAAGAAGAAAAAACAAACTATGTAAAAACACTCGCGGATATACGTGAAGGTATTGGTATGCCGATTGTTATCACGCATCCTAAAGAATTAAACTCCCCGGTTATTTACGATCCGAATTCCCTGCTTGAATATTTAGACAAAAATCTTAAAACGGATGGATACGTTCTGGAAAGTGTTGATGGGGAAAACACGGTGCTTGTAGAAGGATTTATCGATGGAAAAGAATTTAGCTGCATTGTATTGGAAGACGAAAAAGGAAAAGCGATTGCACTTCCGCCAACGGAGATAAGAAAAGGAAAAGAGCTTTTTGATTATCGTAGCAAGTATCTTCCAGGTTTGTCTCGTAAAATTACGCCTATTGATCTCCCGGACAGCCAAATTGATGCGATCCGCAAAGAATGTGAACGTTTGTTCGATGAATTACATTTTGATGTATATGCACGTATTGACGGTTTCTTAAGCAAGGAAGGCAAGATCTTCCTCAATGATCCCAACACCACCAGCGGAATGATGCCTTCATCGTTCTTCTTCCATCAGGCAGCAGAGATTGGTCTGAATCCTTCCCAGTTCCTTACGTTTATTATCCGTACCTCGCTGGCAAAACGTGTTCAGCAAAGCAAAGGGAACATTCGGTTTAACACGCTATTGACAACACTTGACCAGGCCATACTGAAAGATAGAAACGCTTTGAATACTAAAACACGGGTGGCGGTTATCCTTGGCGGTTATTCATCTGAACGTCACATTTCTGTGGAAAGCGGGAGAAACATTTTTGAAAAACTTTCCTCTTCCGAAAAATATGCGCCCTTTCCTGTGTTCCTTACCGGAAATTCAAATACTCACGATCTCTATCATATTCCCATCAATCTTCTACTCAAGGATAACGCGGATGATATAAAGGAAAAAGTTGAGAATTTTAAAGTTCATCCTTTGATTAAAAAGATCATGGAAGAATGCTCCGAGATCACCCAAAAATACGCGGGTTCAAACTACACCTCAGCACCTGAAAAATTAAGCTACAACACCTTAAAGGAAAAAGCCGACGAGGTCTTTATTGCTCTGCATGGCAGGCCGGGTGAAGATGGTGCGATACAGGAAAAACTGGATGCTGTTGGTCTGTCTTATAATGGTTCTGGCAAAGAAAGTTCCTCCATCACAATAGACAAATACCGCACAAATGAAATTCTGAAAAACAATGGCTTCCTTGTTGCAGAGCACATACTCGTAAGCAAAGATGATTGGGAGAACAACAAAAATAAAGTAACGGAGATCTTACAAAACACCATCAAATATCCTTTCATTGCTAAACCAGTTGACGATGGCTGCAGCAGTGCGGTTAAGAAAATAAAAACTTTGGCAGAATTTGAGGCCTTCTGCAAATTAATGTTTCGTGCTTCTGAAGATCTTGATCTAACTGCAGCGAATACCCTGCATATTAAACCAAAAGAAGAATTTCCGCAAAAGCAGGTGATTCTTGTGGAGGAACTTATTAGTAAAAAAGACGCGGATCATTTCCTGGAGATCACGGGCGGCATGCTAACCCGTTACAATAAGCAGGGAGAGCTGGAATATGAAGTGTTTGAGGCTTCTGAAGCTTTGGCTGACGGTGAAATTTTAAGCCTCGAAGAAAAATTTCTCGCTGGTCAGGGCCAAAATATAACACCTGCACGTTATTCTAAAAATAAAACAGACCGGCAAAAAGTAAGCGAGCAGGTAAAAGATGCGCTTGGTCGTGCTGCTAAAGTACTTGGCGTAACTGGTTACTGTCGCATAGACGCTTTCGTTCGTGTATTCAAAGACAGTCGCGCTGAAGTGATTTTTATCGAAGTAAATTCTTTACCAGGGATGACACCTGCAACCTGTATCTTTCATCAGGCAGCAATCAATAACTATAAACCCTACGAGTTTATCGATTCTATACTGGATTTTGGAAAGAAAAGACTGTTGGCCGTTTCTTAATCACATATCTGCATTTACAATTGTAAATTGTAAGTCTAAAAACTGTAACTTGTTCTATATTTATATTCATGGAGTTTGAAATTAAACCGCAAAATAAACTCAGCCTCGGCCTTAAGGAATTATGGGATTACCGCGAGTTATTTTATTTCTTTACACTCCGTGATATCAAGGTAAAATACAAACAAACCATTCTGGGATTTTTGTGGGCGGTTCTCCAACCTCTGATCATGGCTTTGCTCTTCTCTTATTTCCTGGGGAAAGCGATTACCAATTACGTCCACTTTAGTTTGCCATACGATGTTTTTGCCCTTAGTGGCCTTGTGTTGTGGGGAGTATTTTCTTCCGGACTTAATAATGCAGGTAACAGCATGGTAGCCAACGCAAACATCATTAAGAAAATTTATTTTCCCCGATTGATCATTCCTATTTCTTCTGTTCTGGTAGGGCTTGTTGATTTTATAATGGCTTTCGTAGTATTTATTTTTTACTGCGTTTTTAACCACATCTCCATAAAATATGAGGCCATTATTTATTTTCCCTTTGCCATTATTCTTACCAGTATCGCAACATTTGGTTCGGGAACTTTACTCGCATCTTTAAATGTAAAATACCGTGACTTTCGCTACATCATTCCCTTTTTAATCCAGTTCCTGCTTTTTATCACTCCTGTTATATATCCTTCGCGTATAACAAGCAATGTTTTTTTTCAATGGATTATGGCGCTTAATCCTATGAGTGCTCCGCTGGATATTTTCAGGGCAGGTCTTGGATCGGAAGTGATCAACTGGGAACAAGATTTGATAAGCATGAGCTGTTCCTTTGTGATGCTGATATTTGGAATATTATACTTCCGAAAAACAGAAGCTTATTTTGCAGATCTGGCTTAATTACTTGTTCACCTTTAATCCTTTATCCACGTAGTATTTTTCGATCTCATCCCATGGACCAAAGGCATGCTGCTCTTCGGAAAAACCATCAATGTATGGTCCTTTGAAATAATCGATAGGTTTTGTTTGTGTATTAGGATAATCGTGATGGGTAGGGTTCGGACGCGGATGAATTGAGCCATCGTTAATAAATGCAGCGACATCCAGGGCCTCCTGGTCAGTTAACACGGGCGATTCAAGGCTTGCTTTTTTATCGGGCATGTTATACTTAATGAAACTTGCCGCTTTTAAGACACGATGCATACTCGATCCTTCCTGGTAACTTTTTGGTCCCCACAAAGGAGGATAGGTATACATGGTTTTATCCCCATTCAGTTGTCCCTGTCCATCTTCCTGGTGACAAGACTTGCAATGCGTTGTATAAACTGCTTCTCCTCTTTTTGGATCCGCGCTCAGGCCATGATACTTAACATACTTCAAAGAATAACCCACATGTTTTGCCGTATCATAGTTTTCTCCAACCCATTTTATATACGAAACGATTGCGTTCATTTCACGGGAGTCTAACTTTAAAGGCTTACCGTTGTGTGGACGTTCCACGCAATTATTCACGCGGTCAGACATCGTAAGAATAGCATCTTCTCTGGCCCTGTATTGAGGATATGTTTTATGGGAATTAAAAAAATTAAGTCCGTAAGGTTTTGTTCCACTGTTCAAATGGCAATTGGTGCAATTCATTTTATTGCCAAGATTTTTGCTTACTATTCCATCAGGACCCAGATAATAAGCCGTGTTCTGAACCAGGCGTCTTCCGTATTTAACCTGCCTGCCCCATTCGTCGTCTTTCAGAGTACTGGTATCAGGCACCTGGAACAATTCCTTCTCTGGTTTCGCGGTAATTTTCGGCGCTTCAGTTCGTTTGCTCCCAACATCACAGCTAAGCAAAACCGTTCCGGCGAATAAAAGTAAAAACACTCTTTTCATACAAATCAATCGAATTTAAAAAATGGGGTTAGCGCTAATTTAGATATTTTTTGAATTGCGAGGTTTGTTCAATGTCAATAATGGCAAAAATAAAAAAAGCCTTCCCGTATAAGAGAAGGCTTGTATAAAGCTATTCAGAATTAAAGTTTGGCTTTTATTTCTATCATATCGTATCCTTCGATAATATCGCCAACGGAGATGTCATTGAATCCTTCGATATCCAACCCGCACTCGTAACCGGCAGCTACTTCCTTTACATCATCTTTAAACCGTTTCAGCGAGCCTAAAGAGCCTGTGTGGATTACGATTCCATCCCTGATCACGCGAACTTTTGTGTTACGTGTAACCTTGCCATCAAGAACATAACATCCTGCAATGGTTCCAACACGACTAATCTTAAACACTTCTCTAACTTCAAGGTTACAAACGATTTTCTCTTCAAATTCCGGTGCTAACATACCTTCCATTGCCGCTTTGATCTCGTTAATCGCATCGTAGATGATAGAATACATACGAATATCAATCTCCTCAACTTCAGCTAATTTTCTTGCACTGGAACTTGGGCGAACCTGGAAACCAACGATAATCGCGTTGGACGCGGAAGCAAGTAATACATCGCTTTCGCTGATAGCACCAACCGATTTATGAATAATGTTAACTGCAACTTTCTCAGTAGAGAGTTTTAATAATGAGTCTGCTAAAGCTTCTACAGATCCGTCCACGTCACCTTTCACGATAACATTGAGTTCTTTGAAATCGCCAATCGCTAAACGTCTTCCAATCTCATCAAGTGTAATATGTTTGTGTGTACGAATACCTTGTTCTCGTTGCAATTGTAAACGTTTGTTCGCTATCTCACGGGCTTCGCGCTCATCATTTAACACGTTAAATTTATCACCAGCTTGCGGAGCTCCACTCAAACCAAGTACTTTCACCGGGTGCGATGGTCCAGCTGCGTCAACTTTCGTTCCACGCTCATTAAACATAGCGCGCACGCGTCCGCTGAAACTTCCCGCCAGAATAATATCTCCTATCCTCAGGGTTCCTGTTTGAACCATGATTGTGGATACATACCCGCGCCCCTCTTCCATACTGGCCTCAATAACAGATCCTGTTGCATTGCGCTTAGGATTTGCTTTCAGATCCATAATATCTGCTTCAAGCAATACTTTCTCAAGAAGCAGATCCATATTCTTTCCTTGCTTAGCGGACACTTCCTGGCACTGGAATTTTCCGCCCCACTCTTCAACAAGTATATTCATAGCCGCCAGGCCCTCGCGGATTTTATCCGGATTTGCACCTGGTTTATCAATTTTATTAATCGCAAAGATCATCGGCACACCAGCAGCCTGAGCGTGGTTAATCGCTTCTTTGGTTTGAGGCATAATGCTGTCGTCGGCCGCTACCACAATGATAGCGATGTCGGTTAACTTAGCACCACGTGCACGCATTGCGGTAAACGCCTCGTGACCCGGCGTATCCAGGAAAGTAATACTGCGTCCATTAGGCAGAGTTACGTTGTATGCCCCAATGTGCTGGGTAATTCCTCCCGCTTCACCCGCAACAACATTAGCCTTACGAATAAAGTCAAGCAAGGAAGTTTTACCATGATCAACGTGTCCCATTACGGTAACAATAGGAGGTCTCGCGATCAGGTCTTCAGGTGAATCCTTATCTTCCTCAATTGTTTCAAGGTCTTCAGCTGTTCCGAATTCTACTTTATATCCAAATTCTTCAGCAACAATGGAAATAGTTTCAGCATCCAGACGTTGATTGATGGAAACAAAAAGGCCAAGCGACATACAGGTAGAGATAATCTGCGTTACGGGAACGCTCATCATCTGCGCCAGCTGATTGGCACTAACGAACTCAGCTACTGTAAGTACTTTTTTATCTGCTTCCAGCATTTCTGCCTTTTCAGCCATCCTGTCACGAATCTCTTCACGTTTTTCACGACGATACTTTGATGCTTTCGACTTATTTCCTTTTTCGCTTAAGCGTGCAAGTGTTTCTTTGATCTGCGCCTGAATTTCTTCTTCTGTAAGTTCATGGCGAACTTTGCCAGGGGCTGCAGAGTTTCCGGTCTTTTTAGCTCTTGGATCTCCGTATTTTTCTTTAGCGCGCTCTCTTGCAATAGCTGACTGTTCCTTCCCAACTTTTTTAATCTCCTCCTCCGAAAGACCACCTTTGCGGATACGTTTACGTTTTTTCTTGTCCGCAGAATCATCTGCTGCTGTTTTCTTTGGAGTTTCCTTAACTACGGGCAGCTCAACTTTTCCTAAAATCTTAGGTCCTTCAAGCTTCTCGTATTTTGTTTCAAGGAATTCTTCTTTCTGTTCTTCGCGTTCTGGTACTTCTTCCACAACCGGCGGAGTAACCTCAACAACTGTTTCTTTACCCTTTGGTTTCTTCAGGTTTTTATTAGCCTCTTCTTTCGGTTCCTCTGTTTTTTCCGCCTCTTTCTTTCCTTTTTTGTCTGGCTTGGTTTTAAGATTCATGGCATCGAGATCCACTTTTCCAAGTACCTTAGGGCCCTCCACAGATTCTTTTTCTTTAACCTTAACAGGAGGTTCTATAACCGCCCCGGATTCTTTAACAACTTCGGTTGTTTCGGCCTTCTTAGATAAAGTAAGATCCTTAATAACTACCTCATCTGCCTCTTCGTCTTTTTGTTTCTTAGGTTTTATCTCATCAAGGACAATCGTTTCGCGTTTCAGTTTTCCACTGTTCTGAGATACGTTCTCAGCCTCTTCACGAGCCGATTTATCACTTGAAAACTCCTTAAGCAATAGTCTGTACTCCTCATCGCCTATTTTTGCGTTGGGATTACTATCTGTTGGATGACCTTTAGCCGCAAGGAATTCCACGATCTTCCCCAGGGAAAGATTAAATTCCTTTGCAACTTTGCTTAATCGAAGTGTTTTCGCGCCTTCTGACATATTTTACTATAACGGTTCTAAATTAATAACCGGTTAATTTGGGAAAACCGGAATTCCCTGTCCAAGAGATTGATGCTTAATCTTCGAACTCAGCGCTTAGAACTTCCCGGACATTTTTAATAGTGTCTTCGTCAAGTCCTGTGCGGCGAACAAGATCCGCTTCGCTTAGCTCAAGAACTGCTTTAGCAGTGTCGCAACCAATTGATTTTAACTGATCGATGATAGTGTCTTCAATTTCATCTGCAAATTCTTCTAAATCCACATCTTCAGTTTCTACATCGATATCGGTGTCACGGAATACATCAATCTCATATCCGGTTAGCTTGCCGGCCAATTTAATATTGAATCCGCCCTTACCAATTGCAAGACTGATTTGATCAGGCTTTAAAAACACTTCAGCGCGCTTAGTCTCATCATCAATTTTAATGGTTGTGATTTTAGCCGGGCTTAATGCTCTCTGAATAAGAAGCGTTGGATTGTTAGTGAAATTAATTACATCGATATTCTCGTTTTTTAACTCGCGAACAATACCGTGGATCCTGGATCCTTTCATACCAACGCAGGCTCCAACCGGATCAATCCTGTCATCATAACTTTCCACAGCAACCTTGGCTCTTTCGCCCGGTTCGCGAACAATTTTCTTAATGGTGATTAGCCCGTCAAAAATCTCAGGAACCTCTGTTTCAAATAAACGCTCAAGGAATACCGGAGAAGTACGCGACACAATAATTGATGGCGTGCCGTTCTTCATGTCTACTTTAGAAACAACAGCTTTTACAGTATCTCCTTTTTTGAAAAAGTCTGAAGGAATCTGTTCTGTTTTTGGCAACAGTAACTCGTTTCCTTCGTCATCCATCAACATGATTTCTTTTTTCCAGACCTGGTAAACTTCAGCGGTGATAACATCACCCACTTTTTCCTTGTATTTATTATAGATCTCACTCTTTTCAAGTTCAAGAATTTTTTGAACCAGGTTCTGACGCACAGATAATACAGCACGGCGTCCGAAGTCTTCAAGAGTTACTTTCTCCGAAACATCTTCTCCAATTTCAAAATCCGGCTCAATTTTCCTTGCATCAGACAAACTAATGTGTTTGTTCTCGTCATAGTCAAAAGAATCTTCTGCGAACTCATCATCCACAATCCTGCGGTTCTTATATATTTCAACGTCCCCTTTATCAGGGTTTACGATAATATCGTAATTCTTGTCGGTTCCGAATCTTTTAATGAGCATACTTCTGAATACATCTTCAATGATGCTCATTAAGGTTGCACGATCAATGTTCTTGATGTCTTTAAATTCTGAAAACGATTCGATCAGATTTACGCTTTCCATGGCTTTTGTTTTTGTTGTTTTGTTTAATTTGTCTTCCCCAAATCTCAAAGGGTTCAACGGTTAGTATTTAAGTTTAATTCTGGATTCTTTAATCTGCTGGAATGGGATCACCTGTTGTTTAGTGACAGTAATTTTTCCTTTTCCAATTGGTTTATTCTCGCGGACACTGTATTCAAGTTTTATCTCTTTATCGTCAAACGAA
>JAEUTM010000619.1 GCA_016788025.1 Bacteroidia bacterium | reverse complement strand
AAGAACGCGATGCTAAAACTTTATAACGACCTGGAACTTAGAAAAGACTTAATTCAAAAAGGGAGGATTCGAAAGGGGGATTTTTCCTGGGATAAAACTGCTGCCTTACTTTGGGAGAGTATTGAGAAAACCCAGGAGAGTTAGCCATTACCATTTGATCATAGCCATCACCTTTTGCGTGGTTCCGGATTTTTTTTGAAAATACTCCTCTAATTTTTCTCTGATCTGTGATAAACGCGCCTCATCGTTCAGAAGGGCTCTTATAAAAATAGGAGTTTCCTCTGGATTCACAATATTGATAGCAACACCCATTTCAATCAATTCAACGGCTTCATTGTATTTATGATAGTCGCTGCCGCCATAAAAGAGTACAGGTTTAAGATAAACTGCTGGCTCCAGGCAATTATGAATGCCCGAGTTAAATCCTCCGCCTATGTAAGTAATATTAGCATAATGGTATATTTTATTAAGCAAGCCCATCGCATTGACTATTAATACTGGCTTTGAGGGATCGGGTTTACCGTCGCTGTAAAGAGAATAAGGAAGTTGTTTTTTAGTCAACAAGTTCTCTAATTGGCGTATATCCTTGTCTTCAACATGGTGCGGGGCAAAAACGAGTTTGAGCCGTGAATCATTCAATTCTATAAATGCATTGATAAGCAGCTCTTCATCTTTTGGCCAGCTGCTTCCTGCTATTATTACTTTAGAACCGGTACAGTATTTTTCAAAATAATCTATGGGTTTAAAATTCTCTTTAATCTCTACAACTCTGTCAAAACGTGTATCTCCGCTTACCTGGTAATTTTTCACGGCAATGGTTTCCAGAAGTTTACCCGATTCTTTATCCTGAATAAACAATTCGGTGAAAGTGCTAAGGGATTTTCTGAACAAACTTCCGTACCATTTAAAAAATGGGTGGTGCGACTTGAATACCGCTGAAACAAGAAAAGTAGGAATATTATTTTTCCTGAGCTGAAAAAGGTAGTTCAGCCAGAACTCATATTTAATGAAGACTACAGCCTGAGGTTTAACAATGTCAAGAAAATCTCTTGCGTTTGGTCTTGTATCCAACGGGAGATAACAAATAACATCAGCACCGGGCCAGCTTTTAAATGCTTCGTACCCACTTGGTGAGAAAAAGGTCAGAACTATTTTATACTCCGGATGCTTTGCCCTTATTGCTTCCATTAAAGGTCTGCCCTGCTCAAACTCACCGTAAGAAGCGCAATGAACCCAAACTTTTTTGCTAAGGGATAATGCAGCGATGTCCTTTGAGAGCTTTTTTCGCCAGTTCTTACGTCCCTGAACCCACTGCCTGGCTTTGGTTTTATTCAAAGTCCCTAAATGAATCATCAGTGCATACAAACGAACAACAAGATTGTAGATCAGCATCTTTTAGTAATAATAGTATTCGTTTGGAACCTTTTTATAGAGAGGAAGCACCCAGCCAAGCCTTAGCCCTAAGAGCCCATCGAACCGCTTTTTTGTATCGCGCAAACCTGTATCGTAATTAAATTTTCTAACGCTTGTGGTAAAAGCCTGATATGCTTCCACACCAAAATAAAAATTGAGAAGCCGGTTGTCGCTTAAATACATATAACCGATAAATTGAGTTAACGACAAACCATTACTCAAACGATCGTAACCATATCTGCGATCTCCCGAAACAGCGGCAACACGGCTTTGAGCATCATAAATATTTATCTTATGCTGCAAATAACCAAGGCCTATCGTGGCAATTATTCCTGAATTCTGATTATTATGTCCCACGTTAAACAATCTTCCAAATAAGGCATGCACCCCCACTCCACGTTCTGTTACCCGAATGTCAGCAGGATAACCATCGTTATCGATGATGAATCCGTCAGAATTTTTGAGTTGCTTCAAAACGTCTTCTTTTACGTTCTTCCCGAAAATATAATTGCCTTCAAATCCAATCAACCAGTTAGATTTGGTTTTAATGAGGAAACTTCCACCAGCATTTAAATTTGGACCGAAACGCGAAGCCATGTCTCCAAATGGCATTTGCCCGCTAAAATTAATGCCCACCAGGGGAAATGCCATTTTATTGGAATCTAACTGGGCTAACAGGGACAAAGAAAAAAAACACAGAAAAAGACTCAGGTATCTCATTGGCATCAAAATTAAGTGATAATATCAGATTAAAAAATCTATTGTAGGGCGAATCCACTTAATACTTCACCACTGGCAGGAAAAACTTATCAGATGGCAAATACAAAACGCCGTTCATCAAAATCCCCCCACTCGGGTTATTTACATCGACCTTTTGATGTTCTAATTTTACATTAAACCCTATGACAAAAATTTTTATCTATGTTCTCCTTATATTAAGCGCGATGTCCAATGCGCAGACCCTTCTGAGAAAGGCCTCTGTAGGTATTCTTACAAGTAAAACAAAGGAGGGGTTACGCATTGATTCTGTCGTTCCGAATAGCAGCGCGGATCTTCTGAAGTTAAAAAAGAATGATCTTATATTATCGGTAAATGGTAAACCGGTAACAACCCCGGAAGATTTCAAACAAACAGTAATGCCTCTCAGAACGGGAGATTTACTTGAAATAAACTTTGTACGCGATGGAAAAAACAAAAAGAATTCCGGCAAAACCATCATGCGTCCGATGGAAACTTCAAATTTTGCTGACATTACTTACGATTGGGTGAAGTTCAGGGAAGGGTTTCTGCGGGTGATTGTGAGGAAACCAAAAAGCCTTAAACACATGCCATGCATTCTCTTAATTCCGGGTTACGGCTGCGGTAGCATCGAGAACTATCATCTCGGCTATAACGGAACCCTGATGAATGAATGGCTTAAAAATGGTTATGCTGTTGTAACCATTGAAAAATCAGGCTTGGGGGACAGCTACAATTGTCCCCCTTGCACTGAGGTAGATCTTGTTACAGATATTGAAAGTTTTAACGCCGGTTATAATTACATGGAACAGCTCGATTTTGTAGAGAAGGATCATCTCTATATCTGGGGGCATTCCATGGGCGGAGTCATTGCTCCTGAAATAGCGAGGCGGCATAAGCCTCGCGGGGTCATGGTGTTTGGTACAGTATTCAGACCCTGGAGCGAATTTCTACCCGAAATGCACCGGGTACAGAAACCATTGCTGGAAAACATGTCTTATGAAGAAACCGAGAAATTCGTAAGGCTGATCCACAAAGTATACTACGAGTTTTTTGTGTTGAAAAAAAGCAGACAGGAATTATTCGAAAATCCCGAATACACGGCCATTGTAAGGACAGAACTCGAACACAAAGAAGGAAACACGAATATGTGGGGACGTCACTGGCGCTTTTGGCAACAATTAGATTCCCTCGATTTGTCGGTTTCATGGTCAGAAACAAAATGTCCTGTGCTGGTGATTAATGGCGGCAGCGATTATGAACAGTGTGCGCCCATAGAACCAGTCCTGATCGAACAAACGGTTAATTCGCATCGTCCCGGATCGGCCACAAGAGTTCAAATAGAAGATCTCGACCATTTTATGATGAAAAGCAATGGGTTTAAGGAAGCTGTGGAAAATTTCAGAAACCAGGCCTACAGTAAAGGAAATTTTAATTACAAAATTTCAACGGAAACTATTCAATGGCTGAATAAACAACAAGGGAAAAGCTGAGTATGAAAAAATATACTGCATTCATATTTGTAATGGTGGGCATGCTGTCACTGTCGGGGTATGTGTTGCGTAATAATCCATCTGATTCAACAACTGCAATTGTTGACGTTACGGTGATCCCAATGACCAAGGATGTGAGCCTTGAGCATTATAACGTATTGATAAAGGATGGAAAAATTACCGCACTTGGTAAAACCGCAGATTTAAAAATTCCTGAAAATGCAAAGGTTATTGATGGTAAAGGAAAATTTGTGTTACCCGGTTTTTTTGACATGCATGCTCACTTCTTTTACGAGCAAGGCGACAATGTAAACACCTGCGAAGCAGAGTTAAAGCTAATGTTAGCCAATGGTCTCACAACAACAAGAATAGAATGTGGCGACTCGGTGTACCTTGTTGCAAGAAAAAATGTTCGGGAGAAGAAATGGAAAGGCCCTGAATTATTTGTTTCAAGTCCCCAGTTTGTAGGAGACTGGCCCTGGCCTGGAAAAATGTTTGCGATGCTATGCAAAAGCCCGGAAGATGCTATAGCAGCGGTGAAAAAATGCAAAAAACAAGGTTACGATGAGATTAAAATAACCTTCATGGTAAAACGCGAAGTTTATGATGCCATAATCAAAACAGCCAGAGAAGAGAATATAAAAGTAACCGGTCACGTCGGTCCTCTTGTAAAGCTACCCGCCGCTCTTCAGGCTAAACAGCAGATCGAACACATGGATGAGTTTATAGACATGCTTCTTCCTGACACAACTTATAATCACGGCGAAAGTGTTTCCGACATGAATATCTGGAGAAAAAGAGCCTGGAATACCGTGCCGTACCTGGATGAAAAAAAGATTCCGGATCTGGTAAGACAGGTAAAACAAGCCGGCATCTACGTTACACCTACAAACTATTTTTTCTTATCGTCATTTGCGGACAGTATTTCAAAGGAAACATTTATGAAGAGACCTGACTACGCATACATTCCAAAAAAAATCCTTGAAGAACGCTGGAAGATACGCGAACATTATTGGAAAAAGGCTCCACCGCTTGCAAGTCGCCAGCGTTACATACAGATTCGTAAAAAAATGACGTTTCAACTCTCTGAGGCCGGCGTGAAATTAATGGCTGGTTCCGACTCACCCGAATGGTTCTTAGTACAGGGCTTTTCCATTCACGATGAGCTCGAAACTTTCGCTTCCGCCGGCCTTAGCCCATATTCCGCCCTTCTAACAGCCACCAGGAATCCTGCGGAGTATTTAGGGATTCTATCGACGAAAGGCACTATTGAAAACGGCAAAGATGCGGACATGATTCTTTTAGAGAATAATCCACTGTTGAATATCTCAAACACCCGTACAATTTTTGCGGTAATAAAAAACGGATTGGTCTATAACAAAACAGATCTTTACAAGTTGAAAAACGAAGCAAAACGCTCCCTGAACCCGGATTCTCCCGACTAATTTTTTTTCTTCAGACTATATTCCGCCTGATCTTCTTTCAAAATCCCATCATCCACTAGTTCGTTCAAAGCTCTTATCCAGGTATTTTCATTTCCAGATTTTAGTTTCTCTTTCAGTTGCTCAGCGGAAAAATGGTTGTAACCGACCACTTGCAAGATTTTTTGTTTAACTGCCTCAAGATCTTTAGGTCGTTTTGAAATACAAACATCACAATGTCCACAATCGCTGTAATTAAATTCGTTAAAATAAATAAGTAATTGAACCTGCCTGCAAACCTCATCGTTATTGGTATATTGTATCACCGATTCAATTCTGTCTTTATACTTGGCTTTTAAAGAATGATAATTTTCGGCGCTTAGTTCAAGCATCTTGTCCGAAATTCTGTTTTCCAAAAACACGAGTTTGGGCAATGAAGATTGAGGAATGTAAGAAATAATCCCTTCTTTATCGAGATATTTTAGTTGTTCGGAAATCGTGGTAGCGCTTATTTTCACGCGGTAAGCCAAATCCTTTTCGTTTATAAATACGTAACCTTCAAACAAACCTCCATAACTGCGAAGCAAGGTTTTAATAAGCGGTTCAAATTTCGGGAAACGGATTTCGAAATTATACACATCTTCCTTTGTTGCCAGAAACAATACTTTAGAAGGCTCGTAACCGCCATCAAGGAAGGAGAGATAATTTTCCTTTTCAAGAAACTTCACGCTGTTATAAAGAGTTACCGGTTTCAGATTGTAACTTCTACACACCATATCGATATCAAATTCAACATTTAGTCCCTGGCCCGCACCAACCGCCACCTGGTAATAATTGCAAATAGCTTTATAACACTGTCTTATTTGTTCAGGTTGCGGAAAAGAAGTTTCAAAATTATCGTAGAGCCGCTGTTGATCGGCAGGGGTATAAAAAATGGTTGAATAAGCTGTTTTACCGTCACGCCCTCCTCTGCCCGCTTCCTGAAAATAAGCTTCGAGGCTATCCGGAAGATCCATGTGAACAACAAAGCGCACATCGGGTTTGTCTATCCCCATTCCAAATGCATTTGTAGCACAAATTACCTGCGTTTTATTATCAATCCATTCCTGCTGGATCTTTGCCCGCTCCTCAAACTTCAGACCTGCATGGTAAGCCAATGAACTAATCTTGTTTTTCTTCAGAAACAGCGCCAATTCTTCTGTTTTCTTTCTATTTCTTGCATAAACTATTCCCGAGCCACCCAGGTTTCCGATTAATTTGAGAAGTCTGTTTAAACGATCTTCTTCCTTTTGCACAACGTATCTGAGGTTTTTTCTAACGAAAGACTGGCGAAAAACCTGTTGTTGTTTAAACTCCAGTTTTTGCTGAATGTCTTCCACCACAAATTTGGTAGCGCTTGCTGTGAGTGCGATAATTTTTACACCGTCAAAATAAGAACGTATTTCTGCAATCTTAAGGTAACTTGGTCTGAAATCGTAACCCCATTGCGAAATACAATGCGCTTCGTCTACAGCAATCAGACTTATTGGTAAAAAAGATAACTTCTGCCTGAAATTCTCATTTTGCAATCGCTCAGGAGAAATATAGATAAACTGCACATGTCCAAGAGCGGCGTTGTTAAGCGCAATATCAATCTCCTTAAAATTCATGGCGGCGCTTACAGCCACGGCGGAAATACCTCTCTTTTTTAAGTTATCAACCTGGTCGTTCATCAGTGCCACCAGGGGCGAAATCACAAGGGTACTGCCGCCCAGAACCAATCCAGGCACCTGGAAACAAATAGACTTTCCTCCACCCGTAGGTAATAAAGCCAGGGTATCTTGTTTGTTTACAACAGAAGAAATAATATCTTCCTGCATTGGCCGAAAGCTATCGTAACCCCAATATTTTTTGAGTATACGATAAATATCTTCTTTTATCTTTGCGTTCACAGTTCAGCCTTGCTTCCGATAAAAACTATCGGGTTGCTTGTGCTAAATTGCATTAATTTTAGCGAATTAAAAATATCACCGGAGGCTCCGCAAAAAATAAATAGTTGTGATCAGGCTTTATTTCAAACAAATCTCAATACTATTCAAGCGCCTCCTTCTCTGCTTTTGCATTTATTTTCTGGTAAGGCTCGGGTTTTATTTTGCCAACCAAACTGCCTTCCCGCAGACAAATTTTGTAGACATCCTGAGACTTTCTTTTTTTGGTTTGCGCTTCGATGCTTTCAGTATTGCTTTGTCGTGCTCAGTTTTTATTGTGCTTTCTTTGCTACCGGTCAACTGGTTTAACCACAGAACGTATCAAAGGATCTTATTCTGGCTGTATCTCATCCCGAATGCTGTTTTTACAGCCTTTAACTGCATAGATCTGGCGTATTTCCGCTTTATCAAAAAGAGATCAGATGCCGACATATTTAACCAATTGGGTGGCCAGAGCGATATGATAAAACTTATACCGCGTTTCTTAATGGATTTCTGGTGGGCCGTTCTCTTTTATGCGGTATTATTGGCCGTCATGATAAATGTTTATAAAAAAATCAAATGGAAACTTGAAGGAAATTATAAACTTCAGCTGTCTAAAGACTGGGCTCTTATTTCTTTGTCTCTACTCATATCGTTTGGATTTGTAGTTCTTGCTCTCAGAGGTGGGATGCAGCGGGTTCCAATTTCCATAGTTAATGCTGGTTCTGTATCAGAACCAAAAGAAGTTCCAATTGTTCTCAATACACCGTTTACGATTATCAAATCGGCCAGCGACAACAGCCTGAGCGAATTAAATTATTATCCGCCGGACCAACTTTATAAGATCTATTCTCCCTATCATCATTTTAAAGATCTTAAGCCAAATAAAAAGAACCTCGTAGTACTGCTACTCGAAAGTTTTTCAAAAGAGTACACCAAACTAAGTGGAAAAAAAAGTTACACGCCGTTTTTGGATAGCCTGATGGATCATTCGATGGTTTGCACAAACGCTTTCGCAAATGGCAACAAGTCAATCGAAGGAATTCCCGCCATTTTAGCAAGTCTGCCGTCATTTTTAGACGTACCGTTTATCAATTCACGCTACGCAAATAATGAACAAAGTTCTTTTCCACGTCTCCTGAAAAATGAAGGATATTACAGCGCTTTTTTACATGGAGGCATAAACGGCACAATGAACTTTGATAGCTGGGCCAACCTTGCCGGATATGATGCTTTTTATGGCAGGAATGAATATCCCGATCAAAAAGATTTTGACGGATTCTGGGGGATCTGGGATGAGCCTTACCTGCAATACTGCTCGGGTATGTTATCCTCTTTTAAACAACCCTTTCATGCGGCCATTTTTACGCTTAGTTCGCATCACCCTTATTTGGTGCCCGACAAATACAAAAACAAATTTCCGAAGTCGGAGCTCGAAAATTCCGAATCCATTGGATATGCGGATTATGCTTTGCGCCGCTTTTTCGATTCGGCAAAAAAAACCAACTGGTATCAAAATACATTGTTTGTGCTTGTGGCAGATCATTCTAGCATCTCTGTCGACCCTTTCTATATGGGATGGGGCGGCCAGGTCAGCATTCCAATTTTATTCTTTAACCCCGATAACAGCTTAAAATCTGTTCACGAGGAAACATTCTCTCAAATCGACATTCTTCCGAGCGCACTAGAGCTTTTAGGTTATAATAAACCTTTCTTTTCGCTGGGAAAATCCTTCAGCAGTCCTCGTGGTCACATAGCGAGCAGCAATTATTACAACGTTAACTTTCTTCAGTATACCGACTCGCTGGCATGCATTTACCAGGGAGAAAACCTAATTTACGTATACAATTACCGGCTCGACAGTTTGTGTAAACAAAACATATTACACAAATACCCGAAAATTGATTCTCTTAGAATTAGCGAATACAAAGCTTTTTTTCAGATCTACAATCATATGTTGATCACCAATTCTGCTAAGCCAGAATAAAACGATCTCAACAAAAATTTAACCAACAGCAAATAGTAATAAATAACTGACTATATTCGTTATTTCCTAAGTTATTCCTGTTCTGAAAATACAAACACATATCCTTTTTTTTGCGTTCCTATTTTCTTTTTCGTTGCTAAAAGCGCAAACCGCTACCGTTAAAGGTACCGTAAAGGGTACAGATGGTGATCCTATTCCAAACGTATTTGTACTTATTAATGAAAATCCATCTGCCGGTTCTGTTACTGACGAAAATGGCTATTATTCAATTATTATTGACGCGGACAAGCCATTGACGCTAATTTTTAGCCATGTAAGTCACAGTCTTTATAGTTACAAAATAACCGCAAAAAGTGGAGAAATGATTTCCTACAATCCCGTGCTCAATTTGAAAGCCGGCGCTACTTTAACTGAAGTAGTAGTTGCCGACTTCAAAAAACGCGCTGAAGAAATTGTAGTGCTTGATCCGCGAATATTAAACCAGTTACCCAGCCCAACAGGTAATGTAGAAGACATCATTAAAACTCAAATGGGCGTGAGCAGCAATAACGAACTGAGCAGCGGTTACAGTGTGAGGGGCGGGAATTTTGACGAGAACCTGGTATATGTTAACGATATCGAAGTATACAGGCCTTTCCTGGTTCGAAGCGGTCAACAGGAAGGGCTCAGTTTTGCGAATCCAAACATGGTTTCAAATATTAATTTTTCCGCGGGAGGATTTGAAGCAAAATATGGAGATAAACTTAGCAGTGTGCTCGATATTACGTACCGGAAACCCATGAAGTTTGCCGGCAATGCCTCTGCAAGTTTTTTGGGCGGAAATTTACAGCTGGAAGGAATTACAAAAAACAGGCTTCTATCATGGAACATTGGTGCCCGTTACAAAACCAACAGTTATTTATTACGGAGCCTTGATACAAAATTAAACACTGCGGGAGGCTATAGACCAAGTGCTACAGACGTGCAGACCTTTCTTACCTTTGATGTTAACCCTAGGCTTAAGATCGAATTCCTGGGAAATATAGCGAGTAACAAGTACCTTGTAAGACCTGTAAACCGAACAACCGATTTCGGAACAGTTCGGGAAGCGCTAAGATTTACGGTCTATTTTGATGGTCAGGAACTCATGCAGTACACGACCTTCATGGGAGGTCTCTCTACTACTTACAAACCTAATTCCAAAACAAAATTAAAATTCATTACCTCAGCATACCGTTCCAACGAGCAAGAAGTGTACACCATCCAGGGCCAGTACTTTGTAGATCAACTTGAGGCTGATCTTGGAAAACCTAATTTTGGACAGGTTGCATATAACAGGGGGATTGGTACCTTTCTGAATAACGGAAGAAATTACCTTACCGCAAACGTTTATAATCTCGAACATAAAGGCAGTCGCACGATAAATAATAATAACGAAATTCTCTGGGGCGCCAGGGAACAATACGAAAGAATTGATGACAAGTTGAACGAATGGAGAATGGTGGACTCATCCGGATATCTATCGCCGTATAATCCAAATGAAATTAATTTGCTTGACGTTTATAAATCCAAAGTTACTTTAGAAAGTTTTCGAACGCAGGGCTATTTACAGTACAACTTCATGCACCAATTGAAGGACTCTTCCGATTTTAAAGTAACAGCGGGAATAAGAGCAAATCATTGGTCCCTAAACAATCAAACGGTTTTTTCACCCCGTATCACCCTCGCTTTTAAGCCGAACTGGCGGAGAGACTGGCTTTTTAAACTTAGTAGTGGATATTATTATCAACCACCTTTTTACAGAGAGCTTAGAAATATTAACGGAACGGTAAATACAAACATTAAAGCACAACGTTCTATTCACTTTGTATTTACCAGCGACTTTATTTTTCACATGTGGAACAGGCCGTTTAAACTAATGATGTCGGCTTACTACAAACAACTGAACGACATTATTCCTTATGAAATTGAAAATGTAAGGATTCGTTATTACGCCAACAATAATACCAAAGGTTACGCAACAGGTGCAGACTTCAGGATCAACGGCGAATTTGTAAAAGGTGTAGAAAGCTGGGCCACACTTGGCATTCTGAGAACCTACGAAACATCACCCGACAATGTACACTACATATATTACAATAAAGATGGTCAGCCAATAACCCGTGGCTATACCTTTGACCAGGTAAAAGTAGACAGCGAACGCGTAGATCCAGGCTATATTCCAAGACCAACCGATCAACTCGTTACGTTTGGCTTGTTCTTCCAGGATCATTTTCCAAAATATCCTGATATTAAGTTCAATCTTAACCTCCAGTTTGGAAGTGGCCTACCCTTTGGACCACCAACGCACCAACGCTGGCAACAAGTGTTCAGAATGCCACCGTATCGCAGAGCAGATGCAGGACTGGCATATAACGTGCTTAAAGAAAACAGGGAGTTCAAACGCAAAAACTACTTTAATAACCTCAAGGAAATGTGGATCTTCCTTGAAGTCTTTAACTTGCTTCAAATCCAGAATACAGTTTCCTATACCTGGATCCAGGATGTAACAGGCAATATGTATGCTGTTCCAAACTATCTCACCAACCGACAGATAAATGTAAGATTGCAAGTTAGATTCTAAGGCTTATATTTATGCCATGAAATCTACCCAAAAATTTCTGTTGTTATTTTTTTGCCTTTTGTTTTCGGCCCCTCCTCTTGAGGCTCAAAAACATGAATCAAGACTTGGTTTTATAGCAGGGCCCGGAATTACAAGCACTAGAACATTAAACGATTACAAATGGAAACCATTATATGGTTATTCAGGAGGCATTTTCTTTCAGCAGAAAATAAGCCGTTTTTTGGCCCTTGAACTTAATGTTCTTTATGAAAATAAAAACTTCACAGCCCAGGCCAGGCTTTATGACTATCTGGGTGTGCAGATCGGTTCAACAAATTACAGAATCAGTTTCAGTTCAGTTTCCCTTCCTTTAATGCTTAACCTCAGTAGTGAAGGTAGAACCAGGATTCTTTGGAGTGGAGGATTTTACATGAACTATTTACTTCAGAATAGTTCTTTTGTGAAAAATTATAATGGCGAAATAATTAAAACCACTTACAATGTAAACGAACAAAACAAGTTTGATACCGGACTCACTGTTGGTCTGGGATTCTCCCGTCAGTTTTCACAAAGAACCTCTTTACTTGTTGTATTCAGGAACTATTTCGGAATGCACAACATGAATTCGGCTTACCCTGTGGACAAGTTCTACCTCAACTATCACACTATTTTGATCGGCCTGAACTATAAGCTAGGGAGAATCCCTGCTGAAGCAGTAAACTAACAAAGTGCTTAAAATATTCTAAAGTGATTTCTGGTCCTTCTCTTTTTTGTAATTTTGAGGACTATGCTAACACTCAACCCCAAGGATTTAAGTGTACAAATCCTCCAAAAATATTTGCAAAATGCCATTGCACCAAGACCAATTTGTTTTGCAAGCACCGTAAACAAAGACGGGCAGCCTAACCTGGCGCCCTTTAGTTTTTTTAATCTTTTTTCATCCAATCCTCCTATAGCAATATTTTCGCCAGCATACAGCGGTAGAACCGGTGCCGCTAAGGACACTCTTTTGAATTTACAAGAGGTGCCTGAAGTGGTAATAAATATTGTGAACTATAATATGGTTCAACAAACAAGCCTGGCAAGCAGCCCGTTTCCAAGGGGTGTTAACGAATTTGTAAAATCTGGCCTTACCCCTATTCCTTCAGAATTGATAAAACCAGCCAGGGTAAAAGAAAGCCCTGTTCAGCTCGAGTGTAAGGTAAACGAGATAAAAGAACTGGGAAAACTAGGAGGTGCTGGCAATCTGGTAATTTGTGAAGTGCTCCGTATTCACATCGACTCTTCAGTTCTCAATGAAGAAAACCACATCGACACACGCAAGATTGACCTGGTAGCACGTATGGGAGATAACTGGTACTGCAGAGCTCACGGGGATGCTTTATTTGAAGTAAAGAAACCAATTACGACAATAGGAATAGGTATCGACCAGATTCCGGATGAAATAAAAAACAGCAACGTTCTTACTGGCAATAATCTTGGGCTCTTAGGCAGCGTTGAACAGTTACCCAACGATGAAGAAATTGCAGAATTCAAAAAAAACACAAAGACTTTTTCAAATAAAGAGGAAAGACACCAATACGCAAAAACCCTCCTTGAGGCTAACAAAGTAAAAGAAGCCTGGATGACTTTGCTTTAATGAAGTATAAGGCTCTCATATTTATTTTTTGGTTTTGCATTTCAGGCCTTTCTTCTCAAACACAGGAAAATCCATATCAAAGGCTGGATGCATTGATGGACGGCACAGCCGATTCGTTAACGAGCATGCATGCGGTGGCAAAATATGTGAACCGAAATTACGGTACAGAGTATGAAAAATCACGCGCCCTCTTTTATTGGATCAGTCAGAATGTATCCTATTCTCCCGATTTAATGTACACCTTTAGAACTGGTGATGACTGGTCTCAATTAGCAAAAGATGCGTTTGATAATAAAGTTGCCATCTGTACCGGTTATGCTGCTCTATTTGACACACTTTGCAAACTCTGTAACATCCCCTGCTACATTGTTGTAGGAAGTACAAGGCAAGATTTCCTCCCAGCTATTATCGGACATGTTTGGAACGCCGTAAAAATCTATAACGAATGGCAGATCGTAGATCCCACCTGGGGAACAGGTTACCTGCAGGGGAATCGCTTTGTAAAAAAAATAAACAATACCTATTTCCTCGCAGATCCCGAAAAAATAATAAAATCACACTTGCCTATTGATCCTATCTGGCAAATGCTGAAACGTCCGGTAACACTTTATCAGTTTCATGCACAATTAAAGTCAAACGCATACATGGATTGGCACTATGCCGATTCGATCGAAGTATTTCTGAAATCCGATGAACTCACCCAAATTCGCTCTGTTCTGCGGAGACTGAAAGAATTCGGAAACAACAGCGAAGTTACTGCAAATTACACCAACTACCTGAAGGCAAAAGAACTGAATTATTACAACAGTCTTTTAAATCTTGCCCTCAAAAACTATAACCAGGGGGTGGAAAAATACAACAGGTATGTGGACTTCAAAAACCATCAATTCAGTCCGGCAAAACCAGATGAAATTATCCGGAAAATGATTCCGGAAGTATTGGAAAACCTGGGACTGGCAGAAAAACAATACAAATTGGTTATCAATGAGATAGACGACGCAAACTACAAAGAAGGTATAAATAGCAATCTCAGTCAGCTAGTAGAATTGATGAACCAGGCCAGGCAGGAAAAGAAATTTGTGGATAAGTATTTAGCAACACCAAAAAATAAACGCCGAGATTTGTTCTACACTAAAATATATCCCGGAGCTGGTAGCGGCCGGTAAATTAATTCTTAAGAAAACAATAAAATAAAATATATCATGGAAGTAATCGGTACCCTCAAAGCAAAATTCGATACGCAAAAAGTCAGCGATCGTTTTCAAAAACGTGAATTTGTTCTTACAACAGAAGCTAACACGCCATATCCACAGCATGTGAGTTTCCAGGTTACGCAGGACAAATGCAATTTGTTGGACCAGTTTAGCGAAGGTGAAGAGCTAAAAATCCAGTTCAACCTTCGCGGGCGCGAATGGAACGGTCCTCAAGGCATAAAATATTTTAATACTCTGGAAGCCTGGAGAATTGAGCGTGTGCAGTCGGGTGGATCTAACCAACAAAGCCAGCAAAGCAGTAACAGTGGTTCTTCTATGAACAGTTCGTCTGCACCTGTGTTTACAGGTAACTCTTCCGATAACGACGATTTACCTTTTTAATTAATCAAAAAACCTAGAGCCAAGATTTCTTGGCTCTTCTTTTTTTAGCGAATGGCGAACAAATCTTCCGTACTTCTAATCTATACAGGTGGTACTATTGGAATGATCCAGGATGCATCCAGTGGCGAACTAAAACCTTTTGATTTTAAATCTCTCACCAAACAAGTTCCCGAACTGAATAAGTTCGACATTGATTTGTCTTCAATTGCCTTTCCAAAACCAATTGATTCTTCGAACATGCATCCGAATGTCTGGGTGCAGCTGGTCAAAACCATACAGTCAAATTACCACAAATACGATGGCTTCGTTATCCTTCATGGAAGCGACACCATGAGTTTCACTGCAAGTGCACTCAGCTTTATGCTCGAAAATCTCGCAAAACCGGTTGTATTAACCGGCTCGCAGTTACCCATAGGCATTATACGCACAGATGGTAAAGAAAATCTCATTACGGCAATAGAAATAGCTGCCGCGAAAGAAAAAGGAAAACCTATTATTACAGAAGTATGTATCTATTTTGAATACAAGCTTTATCGTGGAAACCGAACCTTTAAATTTAACAGCGCGCATTTCGACGCGTTTAAATCTCCTAACTACCCTGCCCTTGCCGAAGCTGGCGTAACGATCCACTATAACAAAGGCAATTTATTGAAACCGGGCAAAGGTCAGTTAAAGGTCTACACGAAGCTTGAAAATGATATTGCTGTTTTAAAATTGTTTCCGGGGATAAGTCAGAAAATTACCTCAGCAATTATTAACACCAAGGGAATTAAAGCAATCATTCTCGAAACGTTTGGCGCCGGTAATGCCACCACACAAGCCTGGTTTATCAAAGAACTGCAGCAAGCTATAAAAAAAGGAATCATCATTTTAAACATTACGCAGTGTCCTGAAGGTCGTGTTATTCAGGGTATGTATGAAACAAGCTCTCAACTAAAAAAAATTGGCGTAATAAGCGGCGCCGATCTTACCTTTGAAAGCGCAGTTACTAAACTAATGTTCCTTTTAGCACAGGATCTCAATAAACAAAAAACCGTTAGATTGCTGCAAACCAACTTACGCGGAGAACTGACACAGGAGTGAAATCTGTATTAATTACTGCCTCTTTGCTTAATTGTTCGCGTTAAGATCTTACCCTAACATTCGCCTTGTTGGATTTAAAATACTGAAAAACAGTCAGTTAAAATTGGACAAAAGTTAAAAATCTATTGACTTTGCTTCTTTTTTTTCGTAACTTAGATATATGAAAAAGAAGCATTTTCATTCCTCTGAAAGGCCACTTTCACCAGCAAGGAATTCGGATAATATTCGCAACACCATAAAAAACGGAATAGTTGCTGTAAAAAAGGAACCACAAATCGATCCCTTGAAAAGCGATCGTTTTATGATTAAAAAAACAAACGATTCCTGGGATTATTAATTCTTCTTGAACCACAATGGCCTAACCACCTTAAGAAAAGACCAAACCTTATGAACGAAGATCTATTGGCATTGCAGACTAAAGTCAGCACCATTATTTACAATCCATTTATCAACCTCAAGGAACAAGCAGCAGATCTAAAAAAAACCCTTTCAAAACTTGGAGTTGCTGAAGGCCAGCTCCAAAAACTCGATGAGACCATTGCGACTCTCGATCAGTTGGAAAACCTCAACCACGGAAGTGTTGAACGAATTAAAGGCTTTAACAAGGCAAAAAGTACTATTCTTAAGGTAATCAAAGAATCCGCCGAATCGGTTAAGTAACGCAACGAAAAATTAGTTGAAAAAAACAACCATTTTACTCTTTCTAAACCCATTTATACTAATCCGCACCGATATTACACTCATTAAGGTTCAGTGCTATAATTTTAATCACTAATTTTACACCTGATGAGTTTATATTGTGTGTGTAATTTAGATTCTTCATCTCGACCGTCCCTAATTACAGGGACGGTTTTTTTGTGTCCATCTTTTAAATAATCCTTGGCATATAGATTTTTGTAAGACTAACATTAGTCTGTGCGTTTTTAGAACCTTATTGCTTGAAGCAATTAAAAATTATACATATATTTAGCTACACTAAATTGTGAATTATGATTAGGTTCGATTTAAAGCTACTGGAGGATGACGGCAGTAACCCCGCCAACTCAAAAGTTATTGAAGCTTCCAATCAAGAGGCGAAACACGCCTGTAACCATCTTAAAAAGTTAATAGGCAAAAAAAAATGCAGGAAACATCCCAGCAGCCCAAACAAGCTAAGGATATATGCCGTAATGGGAGGTAATCCTAAGGCAGAACTCGTATCTTACTGCTGCCCTGACTTTGTAAAACGATTAAAGTAAACATCTGATTAGTTTTCCGTTTCGTAACATTGATTTAATCTATCCTGCATTGTTCTGAATTAATTTTGTTCCGGCGATGTTTTGGTAGTTCATCGTCACACAAATAAAGGTTTAACCGCTTTCTGCTGCAACTGAAAGCGGTTTTTCTTTTTTAAAAGCGCCTTTTGGCGGCAATTTTCGATTATATTTACCCGGTATATGAGTACACTTGATCCACCGGCCAACGCCAAAGAACTCAGTAAATTCTGGACCTGGATGGGTCGTGACGGCATTTGCCGCACCAAAACAAAACCTCTTGCCGAAATTAACGTTGAGGAGGCCATAGAAAACTCTAATGCTGTAAACAGCTTTTACACAGTTAGAAAATTTCCTTTATTGGTTGATGCCAGAAATATCAAATACATCACTAAAGAGGCACGCAAACAATTTGCAATAACTGGCAGGGAAACTTCCATAACTAGTTTTGCTTTGATGGTTAATTCGCCCCTAAGCAGGGTTATTGGGAATTTTTTTATGGGACTAAACAAACCCGCTGTCCCCGCCCGTTTATTTGATAATGAGGATGAGGCCATTCAATGGCTTAAAAAATATATTTAAAATGTCTTTCCTGTCGGAAAATTCAAGTGAGCAGAATCATGAAAGGGTTTCGAGCATTCTTGAGACCGTTATGGCCTATGCACGGCTTGATTTTTCGAAAAAAGCAAGCCTTACCGGTAATGGTGACGCGCTTGATGCAATTGGCGCCGGGGTAAACATGCTGGGCGAAGAACTTGAATCCTCAACAGTTTCATTAAAAGAAAAAGAACACCTGTTGAAGGAAGTCCATCACCGGGTAAAAAATAATCTGCAAATCGTTTCCAGCCTGCTCAACCTTCAATCGGTAAACATGCTCGATAGGAAGTACCTGGCCTTGATAAATGACAGTCGTAACCGCATTCATTCAATGGCATTGGTGCATGAAATGCTTTACGCCTCCAGGGATCTGAGCAAAATAGAAATTTACGAGTATATTACACGTCTTTCCTCCAGTATCAACAATTCATTTTCAAACCCCGCCGCCGCCATTTCTTTTCATTACCATGTACAAAAAAATCTCTTTTTTGATATTGATTATATGATCTCCATTGGGCTTATTTTAAACGAGATTATCAGCAATTCCTTTAAATATGCCTTTCCGGATAAAACCGGAAATATTACCATTTCCCTTTCGTCGCAAGCCCACAAAGGAAAACAAACACTGTATGAACTAAAAGTTTTTGACGATGGTGTTGGATTATCAGATAACTTTGATGTAAAAAAAGATTCTCAGCTCGGTATGCAGTTAATTTCCATGTTATCAGATCAAATTAACGGAACAGTAAATTTAACGGGTAAGAACGGAACAACGTATACAATAATATTCCAGCGCTAGTGCAAAAAGACCACATATTTGTTGTTGAAGATGAAGAGAGCCTCCGGAACACCATGGTGCTGAACCTTGAGCTGGAGAACTACCGGGTTTCTGCTGCTGGCAAGGGAAAAGACGCACTCGAACAGTTTAAAACCAAATATAAGGATCTGAACCTTGTTTTGCTTGATGTAATGCTCCCGGATATAAATGGCTATGACCTGTGCAAGGAGTTTAAGCAGATTGACGCGGCAATACCGGTTATTTTCCTCACTGCTAAAAATCAAACCGCCGACAAAATCAACGGCTTAAAACTCGGTGCCGATGATTATATTACAAAACCCTTCGATCTTGAAGAACTCCTGCTTCGAATAAGCAATACTCTTAAACGAAATCGTAAGGAGATCCCAGGCTCTTTCTATTCCTTTAGAGGTGGATCTATCAATTTTGACACGTTTGAAATTACCAGCACTCAGGGGCAAAACTTCCTGCTTTCCAAACGTGAAATTGGCCTGCTTGAATTGCTGACAAAAAATGTAAACAAAGTTATTTCAAGGGATGAGATTATTGAAAAGCTGTGGGATGTTAACGAAAATGCCTCCTCCCGCACAATCGACAATTATATCCTCAATTTCAGGAAACATTTCGAAAAAAATCCTAAAGCCCCCGAGCATTTTTTGTCTATCCGGGGGGTTGGCTATAAATTTGTGGATTGAGCCGTCTCTGTGCTGTAATTCATTGGCGAATTCTTACATTTAACCTGTTTTATTTTACGATTTTATGAATCAACTCCAGAATTACGCCTGCGGCCAATGGGTAGCGGGATCTGAAAAAGGCCAGGAATTATTTAATGCCATTACCGGTGAGAGCATTGCAAGCACGAGCAGCAAAGGACTTGATTTTGGTAAGATGTGTGATTATGCGCGTACAGTTGGCGGCCCGAAACTTCGTAAAATGACCTTCCAGCAGAGGGGTTTGATGATCAAAGCGCTGGCCTTGCATTTGCTTAGTAAAAAGGAATCTTTCTACAAAATTAGCTGGGCAACCGGTGCCACCAGAGCCGACAGCTGGGTTGACATTGAAGGAGGCATTGGAAATTTGTTTACGTATGCGTCTTTACGCCGCCAGTTTCCCGATGAA
>JAEUTM010000098.1 GCA_016788025.1 Bacteroidia bacterium | reverse complement strand
GGAACCCCAAAAAAGAAAAAAGGTAAAAAATTCAAAAAAGAACTCCGCCGAAAGTAAAATTCCTTCAAGAGAACAGACCTTTCTTTTGTTTAAACAAGGATTAAAGTTGCAGGAAATTGCGAGCCAGCGCAAAATGTCTTTGGGAACAGTGGAAAACCATCTCATTCCATATCTCACCCGAGGCGAGATTAACATAAACGATCTCGTGGATACCCGAAAACAAAAGGTAATAACTGAGGCGCTGGAAGATTTTGAATACGAGGTGGGGCTTGGTATTATTAAAAGTAAGTTGCCGGCAGATATTTCCTTTGCAGAGATTCGTTATGTTTTAGCAGATAGATTAAAAGAATAACTTTATACAATGAAAAGTCTCCCAATCCGTTTTTTTTTACTTCTGAACTTGATGTCTATAATGACAGTGTCCGCGCAGAGAGCCGTGCTGTCGGGTAACATCACAAATGCAAAAGTCGATTTTGTAAAGGCGGGTTATAGGAAGAGTCTTGTGGGTTATGATGATAACGAGAAAGATTTCAGGATTGATAAAAAAGGAAATTTTAAGATAGTCCTTGATCTGAAGAAGGAAGAATCTATAAGTATTACAATTGATGAACAATACACCAAACTTTATTTACAGCCAGGAGATAGTATGCATGTGAAGATCGATTATTCGGACTTTGATAACAGTTTGATTTATTCCGGAAGGAATAGCGAGAAGAATATGTTCCTCAAGGACTTCAATAACAGATTTGTCTACGGACACGAACAAGAAGTGTATCAACGCCTCGCAAACAGTAAGACTATAGACTTCAGGGACTATTGCGATAGCCTTCTGGTAGAAAAAAAGAAATTCCTTTACTCCTGGAAAGGAACAAGTGACTTAGACAAACATTTTATTTCAATATTCTCTGAAGACCTGGACTACGAAAATGCTTCGCTCAAATTAAGTTACCCGGGAATGTGGTCATATTTCAGAAAGTTCAATGATTCGGTACCTGAGATGCCTTACAGTTATTTTTCATTCATTGCCGATATTCCGCAGAAACCAGCCGGTGCCCCCATCAGTCACAAGTATTTTGAATATGCGAGTTCTCTGGTTGAAAATGCTCTGTTTAATTTTCACCATCGATATAATTTGCGTCTCACTGCAAAGGAGCAGGTGGCGATTGCAAGGACAATTCTGAAAAATGAGGAAGTATTTAAGGCTTACGAGGCCTTAACGGTATTGAACTCCCTCGAGAACCGAAAATTTAAGGAGGCTGAGAATTTTTATCTGGATTACGTAAAGGAAAATCCTAACTCTCCATATCTCGAAAAACTAAAAGAGACATATCTGAAAATAGAACGCTTGTCACCAGGAAAACCGGCGCCAGGTTTTGCGCTTATGGATGAAAAGGGCAAGGAACGTAAACTGGAGGAGTTTAAAGGTAAAATAATATACCTGGATTTCTGGGCAAGCTGGTGTGGACCCTGTATTCGTGAACTGCCGTTTTCAAAGAAGTTGAAAACCGATTTTGAGGGAAAGGACGTCGTTTTCCTAAACATTTCAATTGACGACAATGAGAAAAGTTGGAAAGACGCCTTACAAAAACATGGTATGTCTGGTGTTAATCTGTTGGCACCGACTTTTAATAACAAAATTTGTGAGGCGTATAACGTCGTTGGTATTCCCGCGTACTTCCTGATCAACCGCGACGGCACCATTTACGACAACAATCCTCCGCGTCCCAGTGATGAAGCCGGTGTCAGAATGACGTTAAATGCTGCTCTTGGAAACTAAAAGGCAAATCATAAGTTTGTATCTTTGTCAACTATGAATATCCAGGACATTCCATACATCATTTATGCAGAAGAAACACCTAATCCTTCAAGCATAAAATTCGTGGCGAATAAGCTTCTCCTTGTAAGTGGTGCAACAGCAGAATATCGGTCAGCCAGCGAAACAAAAGATGCGCCGATCGCACAAAAACTCTTTGGCTTTCCTTTTGTGAAGAGCATCTTTATCGCCTCAAACTTTATCACCATCACTAAACACGAACACGTGGAATGGGAAGAAATCAGGGATGAATTAAGAGTATTTATTACCAATTACCTTAACAAGGGAAATGCAATTATCACTAAGCTGCCTGAGCAGAGTGTTGCAAAGGATTCTTCTTTTAAAGAAACAATTTCTGTAAACACACAGCACAGTCCCCCTTCAAATGATGTGGAAAACAAAATCATAGAAGTACTCGAACAATACATCAGGCCGGCTGTAGAGCAAGATGGCGGCCTCATCACGTTTAAGGAGCTTAAGGACGGAAAAGTAACCGTTCAAATGCGCGGGAGCTGCAGTGGTTGCCCGAGCAGCACAATGACTCTTAAGGCTGGAATAGAGGCCTTGTTAAAACGCCTCCTGCCAGACCATGTAAAGGAAGTGGTAAGCGAAGCAGTTTAAGAATTTATCAATTTTAAATTAAATTAGGTCTCACATAGAATTCAGAATTTATATCCTGATAGCTAACGGGACAACATTCTGAAAATCTAAAAATCAAAAACTCTCAATGAAGCCCTCTTTTGATGAAATATACATGGAGCTTGCCGAAAAGCTGGCATTACGTTCGCATTGTGTAAAAGCTAAAGTCGGAGCTGTGTTAACAAAAGATACAAGAATAGTTTCCCTGGGATATAACGGACCACCTGCCGGCACCCACAACTGCGATCAGGAGTGGCCCGAAACAGGTTGCGCCCGCGATAGCAAGGGAAGTTGCTCCTTAGCGCTTCATGCAGAGCAGAATGCTATCCTTTATGCCACAAAAAATAATATAAGTATTCAGGATACAACGTTATATGTTACGTTATCACCTTGTATTGCTTGTGCAAGAGTAATTTTCACTACCGGGATAAAAAAGGTGTTTTATAAAGACAGTTATGCGGCATTTAAAGGCTTGGCCAGCGACGAGGGAGTTGATTTTCTAAGACGTTTTGGTGTGGAAGTGTTTCAGTATGGGAAATGAAACGACTATTCATAACCATTCTTTTTATCCTGGGCCTTTTTGCTTCCTTCGCGGCTCAGGAAAAAGGCACAGGGCCTAAAGAAAAATCGTTTAAACAGGAGCTTAAATCCAATAAACAAATTCGTCGCGAAGCCCGTGAAAAAAGACGAATGGAACGCGAAGAAC
>JAEUTM010000086.1 GCA_016788025.1 Bacteroidia bacterium | reverse complement strand
TTAGACAGAACACAGGCCCCGGCATTCAAAACGATTGATAACATTGACGTGGAACGCGTTAAGAGACAAAAGCTAGATAATGGTATCGAGCTTTATTCTCTATCCGCAGGAAGTCAGGAAATTACAAAACTTGAATTCATTTTTCGGGCAGGTATGTTTCATCAACCGGCAACCTTAATCGCATCTTCCACAAATTCACTTCTCGAAAGCGGCACAAAGTCTTTTACGGCTGATGAGTTAAGCAATGGGATAGATTACTTCGGTTCTTTTATAGAGTTTCAGGTTGATCAGGATTATGCGAGTGTAACACTCTATTCGTTGAATAAATATCTTGAAGATAGTTTGAAGTTTGTAGAGGAAATTATCAAAAGTCCGCTATTTCCTGAAAGTGAGTTTAGAATCCATATCACCAACAAAAAACAAAAGCACCTTATAAACTCACAGAAAGTAAATGTGCTCGCAAGAAGAAAATTTGTGGAACTTTTATTTGGTCCCGAGCACCCCTATGGCATAGATGTTAAAGAAAGTGATTTTGACAGGATAAACATTGCCGAACTTAAGGACTTTTTTGCGAACTACTATACGTCGCAAAACTGCACTATCATAGCATCTGGTAATCTTCCTAAAGGTCTGGTTGCTGCATTAAACAAACACTTTGGAAACGCGTCCTGGGGAAAAGGTACGGTGATTACAGAAAAGACTTTTTCTTTGAATACTTCGACTAATCACAAATTTTTTGTTGAGAAAAGCGATGCTATCCAATCAGCAGTTAGAGTAGGAAGAATCCTATTCAATAAAACACACCCGGATTATTTCAAGTTTCAGGTTTTGAATACAATTCTGGGCGGATATTTTGGCTCAAGACTTATGGCTAATATTCGCGAAGATAAAGGCTATACGTATGGTATCGGAAGTGGATTAAACAGCTTAGTACACAGTGGCTACTTCTTTATTTCCACGGAAGTTGGAGCAGATGTGACGAATCAAACCTTGGAAGAAATATACAAGGAGCTAAAATTACTAAGGGATGATTTGATTGGTGATGATGAACTGGAAACGGTTCGTAATTATATTCTTGGTAATTTTTTACGTAGCGTTGACGGCCCTTTTGCACTTGCAGATAAGTTTAAATCCATCTGGGAATTTGGACTCGACTACTCATACTTTGATGAGTATTTTAAAGCGGTAAAAACCGTAACCTCAAAAGAACTCAGAGACCTGGCGAATAAATACCTCCTGGAAAAGGACCTGATAGAGTGTGTTGCCGGCAAAAAAGAATAATAAAAAGGCCCTTCGTTGAAGAAGGGCCTTTTTATTTTTGATCTCTGGTATTATTTTTTTGAAGGTGCTTCGCTTGTTTTTTCTGCAGAAGCTTCTTTTTTCTTGCAGCAAGATTTTTCTCCTTTCGCGCAGCCTTCTTTTTTCTCGCCTGCACAGGATTTTTCACTTTTTGCACATTCTTTTTTATTCTTTTTGTTTTTGTCGTCGCCAAAAGTGTTGGCAACTGCTGTACTGGCTAACAAACCTGCGAAGGCGGCCATTAAGAAAATTCTTTTCATGTGTTTAATTTTTTTGCGGTTAATACAAATATAAGCCTATTAAAGCTCTTCATTTGTTAAAAAGTATAAAGTCTCCCTACTTTTTCCAGTCAATATTGTCAAAATAAGCAGTAATCGGAAAGTGGTCGGTAAAGGTTTCATCGCTACGCCTATAATCAGCACAGTGGAGCGCCTTGTCGTGTAAAATGTAGTCTATTCTGAATTTCGGCCATTTTCCGGCATATGTTCTACCAAATCCGATACCTTTTTCCACAAAAGAGTCATTTAAATTCCGTATTAATCTTTGGTACGAATACGAAGCAGCTGTTTCATTGAAATCCCCGCAAAGTATTATTTTGTATGGACATGTTTGCATATGTAGCACAATCATTTCCACTTGCATAGACCTCTTTAGAAATGCTTGTTTAATTCTGCGAAGAATATTTTTGCTATTCTTCACTTCATCCTGTGCATCTTTTTTTTCAGAGATAACGTCCTCAAGAAAATCATTGTCTTTTTTGCTAAAACTAATAGACTGAAGATGGATATTGTATACGCGCACGGTATCCTTGTGAATAACAATATCAGAGTAAATGCAAATGTTGTTTGATGTGGTATTAAAAACGATTTTTCCCATCTTAATAATAGGAAACTTACTAAAGGTAGCAATGCCCCAATGGTCTACCTTACGAAGAGTGGTGGTGTATTCTGTGTGAAAGTATGGGGTATTAAGAAGTTCCTTCAGCGTGTCAACATTATTATAATCGCCTTTTTCCTCCGATGTGTAAAATTCCTGTAGGCAAAGAATATCAGGATTAATATCGCTCAGGTTATTAAAAATCTTCGCCCTGGTTTCATGTGATTTAGTCCAATTGTAAAGGTCAAATAACATACAATTATAGGAAGTGACTTTTAGCTGTTTCGTGTCGGTGTTTGCCTTTGTAAGACTAAACTGAATATAGCGATAAGCTGTTGGAGCAGCAATGAGCAGAGCAGTCAAACCAAAGACAAAGGCCGGTTTAAATTGCGCAATCCAGTAGAGTATAAGTATGAAATTTATCAGAAAAAGAAATGGAAAAGCAAGTCCAAAAAATGCGGGAATCCAAAAGATGATGGGCGAAATGTACTTTGCCATTACCGACACCAAAAGACTAAGGATGATCAAATAATGAAGCCACAAAACGACCCGGTTAAATATAGAAAGCTTACGTTGTTGTCTGATGGCAACAAGATCCCGGAGTTCGCTTATAGATATTTTATCGAATAATGCGATGTTATTTTACTAAAGCGAGCGCTTCTTCAATAAAAGCGTAGGAGCTGAGAATTTCAGGTTTTCCATCCACAACCGCAACATCATGTTCAAAATGTACACTCGGTTTACCGTCTGTAGTAACAATTGTCCAACCGTCGTTTAATTGCCTGATGTTTTTTGTCCCAAGATTAATCATTGGTTCAATTGCCAGGACCATTCCTTCCTTGATCTTTGGTCCGTCGCCTCTTTTCCCATAGTTAGGAACTTCTGGTTCCTCGTGCATGTTGCGCCCTAGACCATGTCCCACAAGTTCTCTAACAACACCATAACCATGTTTTTCAGCATGCTGTTGAATCGCAAAGCTTATATCACCGATGCGGTTTCCACTGATCATTTGCTGAATTCCCAGATACAAACTTTCCTTGGTAACATCAATGAGTTTTTGCACTTCTGGTTTGATTTCGCCAACCGCAAAAGTGTAAGCGTGATCACCGAAGAATCCATTTTTCTTGACGCCACAATCTACCGAGATAATATCCCCGTTTTGCAGAGGCTTATTGCCCGGAATTCCATGCACAACGGCCTCGTTAATAGAGATGCATAGCGTTGCAGGAAAATCAGGAACTCCCCGCCCTCCTTTGTATCCTTTAAATGCCGGGATCCCGCCGTTGTCACGTATATACTGCTCTGCCAACTTGTCCAGAAAGATAGGGGTAACGCCGGGTTTTATTTCTTTTGCAATAACAGCAAGGGTACGTGATACCATTAGCGCAGATTCGCGCATAAGTTCAATTTCTTCTCTTGTTTTTAAGTAGATCATTTTGCTCCGAATAGTTTTTTAAAAAATGAACTTTCCTGTTTTTTGAAATTGTGATGGGCGTCCGGATTTTTAAGTTGATGTTGAAAGTCCATTCCTTCGGGATGTAAGGTTTGCCACACTTCGCTCCAACCAATGAATCCGCCAACCGCACGATCGTCGATAAAAATATCTGCATTTAACTTCCTAGACACAGTTGAATCAAGTTTTTCTTCCGGATAATTTTTATTTACGGCGTAAAACTCAACGCCGTTCGTCCTGCAATATTCAATCGCTTCTTCTAAAAGATCACCAGTCCTAATGGTCCACAAAATCAATTTGTGCCCTTTAGCCTGCAGTGCTTTTAGAGTCGCAAAGGCAAATAGCATTTCCTTGCCAATATCGGGGTACTTGTGTTCTA
>JAEUTM010000034.1 GCA_016788025.1 Bacteroidia bacterium | reverse complement strand
CACTTCCACACAGGGACTTTTATATTCGGTTACCTATGCTAACGATATGGTTATACCGGTTAAAAGTACCGACAACGGTGCTACCTGGTCGGCTTTACCTGGTAACCCCGATAATTCTGAAGAAACTTACAGCATAGATGTAGATTACAATAATCCGAATCGGGTTATCATCTCTTATTACGGTGAGATTTATTTTTCAAATAATGGTGGAACATCTTTTACAAGTATTCACACGGCTTCTGGCGGCTCGGGAAATGTTGTTGGTGGCGTGTTTTTTGACGGAAATAACATTTACATAGGAACCAACGATGGTGTTCTTGTCTCCACCAATGGAGGTTCCTCATTTGCAATAGCCAGTATAACCGGCTTGCCGGGTTCAGAGAGAATCTGGTCTTTCGCGGGTGCTAAGACCGGAACCACAACACGGTTTTTCTGCATCACGGCCGATGTTGGTGATATTTATGTTGGGGTTGTGGGATCGGATTATTACAATTTTGCAAAAGGCGTTTATGCAGTGGATTATGGTTCGGGTAACTGGACCTCTAAACTAAACGGCATTAACACTTCCGTGGATTTTCCAATGTTTGTAGGCATGGCCGGAAATTGTATCGATACGGTTTATCTGGCAGGGAGTAATTCCAACGGTGTTCCGGACATTCTAAAAACCACAAATGGCGGAACAAGCTGGACGCATATATTTAACTCAACAAACAATCAGAATGTTTTCACTGGTTGGAGCGGCCAGGGAGGCGATCGCAGTTGGGGTTATGGAGAATGTCCTTTCGGCTTGGCGGTAGCTCCAAATAACGTATCTCGCGTAATTTTTGGGGATTTTGGCTTCGTGCATAAAACGAGCGATGGTGGAACTTCATGGGTGCAGGCTTATGTGAATCCTTCGGGTCAACATAATGCCGGATCAAACACTCCGGTTAATCAAAGTTACCAGAGTTGCGGTCTGGAGAATACAACTTGCTGGCAACTGCATTGGACGAGTGCAACAAATATGTTTGCCTGTTTCTCGGACATTCGGGGGATCAGAAGTATTGATTCTGGTAACTCCTGGTCGTTTAACTATACCGGGCACCTCGCCAACTCTATGTACAGAATTGTCGAGCATCCAACTAACGGTATCCTATTTGCCGGAACTTCAAATATTCATGACATGTACCAAAGTACGCGTCTTCAGGATGCAATCCTGGACGCAAACGACGCTAATGGTAAAATTATCTATTCTACCAACGGCGGACAAACCTGGCAGAACTTAAAAACATTCAATCACCCTGTATTTTGGATCGCGCTTGATCCTAACAATCCGAATCGTGCATACGCAAGCGTGATTCATTACAATGGCGGGAGTGGAATCGGCGGCGTATATATGACTAATGATCTTCAGAACCTGGCTTCTGCTTCATGGACTTTATTACCCGACCCTCCCAGAACCGAGAAACATCCCGCTTCGATTGCTGTGTTGAAGGATGGTAAAATGGTTTGTACGTATTCCGGACGAAGAAATTCGTCGGGTGTATTTCAGGCAAGTTCAGGAGTGTTCATATATGATCCCTCAACAAATAACTGGTCTGACGTATCGCACATAGGAATGTATTATTGGACAAAAGACATTGTAATCGATCCGAACGACCCAACACAGAACACATGGTACGTAGGGGTTTTCAGCGGATGGGGTGGTGCACCAAATGGTCTTGGCGGTTTATATAAAACCACAAATCGCGGCACCTCATGGACAAAACTAACGAGCGCATCAACGATTGACAGAGTTACGTCTTGTTCATTTAATCCGAACGATCCTGATGAAATTTACATGACAACCGAAGCCAATGGACTTTGGATCAGCAGTAACATTAATGCAACGAATCCAATATTTTCGCAAGTCACCTCATATCCATTTCAACAGCCGGAGCGAGTGTTCTTTAATCCACACAATTCGAACGAGATCTGGGTAACAAGTTTTGGTAACGGAATAAAAATGGGCACAGTATCAACGGGCACTGTAACAACATTCCTAAAAACATTTGATGATGGGAACGAATCTGAGTTTATTTTGTTTCCAAATCCGGCTGTAGATAAGATCAAGTTGAAAATAAAAAGTGGAAACGCCGAAGCCTTTGGTTACTTAAAAGTTTATAATAGTCTGGGTCAAAAGATTATCGACAGTGTTATGAAACCCGAGCTGAATGTTAGTGTTATTCCTGAAGGTGTTTATGTGATAGAAATAAGTGGTGAACAGCAGACGCTTTGCAAACGCTTCGTCATTAAAAGATAAAGATTCTTCAGATTTTAAGTTGCAAAGAAAAAAAACATTCAAAATTTCGCCACCCGATGCCTAATATCTCAAAGTTATGACACGGTTTCTGAAATGATCTCAGCATCAAAAAGAATTTGAAAGTTTCTTTTCAGTTTCTCTTTGATCTCTGTCATATCTACTTTCCGTCCAAGCTCTTTATCTAGACTCGTTACACCTTTGTCCTGAATGCCACAGGCAATAATATTATTAAAATAGCTGAGGTCTGAATTAACATTAAATCCCCAGCCATGCATAGTCACCCAGCGACTGCAACGTACTCCCATAGCACAGATCTTTCTTGCTTTTTGTGGATCTTCCGCATCCAGCCATACTCCGGTTTCTCCCGAACTTCTTCCGGCCTCAATGCCATATTCTTTAAGAGTCAGAATAATTGTTTCCTCCAGAAAACGAAGATATTTGTGAATGTCTGTAAAAAAATTATCCAGGTCGAGAATAGGGTAGGCAACAAGTTGACCAGGACCATGATAAGTGATATCACCACCCCGGTTTATCTTAAAGTATGTAGCGTCTCTTTCCGAAAGTTGTTCCTGGTTTAGCAGAAGATTCTTCTCGTCACCGCTTTTACCTAGAGTATAAACATGAGGGTGCTCAACAAACAACAAATAATTTTTTGTCGGTGTTTGTTCCTCTAACAAAAGGTCGCGGTTGGCAATTTTCCGCTGAATGGTCTCATTGAACAGCTTCTCCTGGTAATCCCAGCAGACTTTGTAGTCCATTGTTCCGAGGTCCTGGAAAAATATATTCTTGTTTTTAGACACGAATTAACACGAATAGCACAAATATAGGGTGAATTACAAAATTACTCTTCGGTGAGATAATCTGTCTTCGCCAAAGTTTACTAATAAACCAAGTCTTAAGCCTGATATTGCAAGGTAATTTAACGTTTGTTTTACGTGATTATCAGCAATCGAACTAATAGCTTTTATCTCGAGAACTATATAATCGTCGATAACAAAATCTGCGCAGTAGTAATGATCTAGGACTATGTCTTTGTACTGTACTTTATATTGTTTTTCTCTGGAGAAGAAAATCTCCGCTTTTTTAAATTCGTATTCAAGAGCGTCTTTATAGACAACTTCAGAAAGTCCTCTTCCTAATATCGTATGCACTTCCATGCATAAACCAATTACTTTGTAGGAGAGATCTTTATAAAGAAGGTCGCTGGTCATATTGTTTAGGCTTCGCTTGCGAAGTCAACTTCATTTGTGTACATCCTGTAATTAAAATTCTCGCAACCCTACGTACCCATTAGTGAAAATTTGTGTAATTGATGTCTTGAACTATTGAATCAACTCCGTCGGTTATAGGCTTAGAACTTAGCTAATTCCGCTTTAAGATGATCTATAACCTTTACTTCAACGGGATCGATGCCTCTTAAATCTGCTATATAGCAACTGATCCAGTCCCCGATGTTGATCAGGTACAAAAACTGTTCGAGTTTACTTTGGCCTTTAGCAGTAATGTCTATCACACCACTTGAGTATTTTTCAAACAAAGGTTTGCAAACCTCATAACGTTTTGTAGTGCGCGCGTAGTCAAAAGAGGTGTGGAAAGCAATCACCACAAGGTTTTCATTTTTCGTTGTCCAGCCAACCAGTTCATTGTGATTCATTTCAGGAAATGCATGGTGACCACAAAGAATTTTTCCATTCTCGTTAATTTGCTGGCGGAATCTCACAACTACGCCCTCGCAATTTCCAACAGAGTACAATAAAGGAAATTTATTATAGATTTTTTTAGCAATAAGAGCCGCCTCCGTTTTAATCTCACCATTTTCGCGATCCAACAATTCAATTGCTTTTTCAAGATTGTCGAATAAGCTTTTGTCTGCAAACCCTTTTGCCACACAAATTTTAATAAGTTGTAAAAGGCTGTAACCAATGCACGACCGCGGCGGCATTCCGCCCGGGATTTCAATAAAATCGAGTTGATGATGCCTCGCCAATTCCAGAATTTTTCCACCGCTGGTTACACATGCTATCTGAGCTTTCTTAGCAATAGCCTGCTGCATCGCATTAAGTGTTTCTTCCGTATTTCCAGAGTAACTCGAAATGATAACAAGGGTTTCTTCGTTTACAAAAGCTGGTAAAAAATAATCTTTGTTAATCAGAACTGGAACAGTGCAGCTATCAGCTATCAATTCCGAAAGAATGGTACCCCCAATTCCCGATCCGCCGAGGCCACTAACAATAATGTTTTTGATGTTAATGTTTTGGGAAACGACTGCCTTATCAGCAATTTTTTTTGCGTCTCTTAGTTGCTGGGTGAAGTTTTGTACGAGTTCTTTCATGATAGACCGCAAAAATAGAAAAAAACAGTAAGTCTGGACTTTAAATTAAAACGAAAACATCAAACCAGGCCGCTGTCTATAAGGACTTTGGTTTTTAAAATAGCTGCCTGGCTGAGCGAGTCTGTAATTTTACCATCCATCACCATTTTATACGCATCAAGAAAAGGTAATTTTTTTATCTGAAGATCTTCGCTTTCTTCCGGCTCTGATTCACTTTGTTCCAGGTCCTGTGCCAGATATAGAATGCCATACTCGTTGCACACCGAATTACTCGTATGAATTTTTCCAAGCACCATGTATTTTCCGGCGATCAATCCTGTCTCTTCTTTTAACTCGCGTTTAGCCGACTCAAGCGGATCGGTGCCCAACGGGCCACCACCCTCAGGTATTTCCCAGCTGTATTCGTTTAGTGGATATCGCCATTGGCCAACAAGCCAGGTATTATGATTTTTGTCAAGTGGTAAAACTCCAATCGCCACATTCTTAAAGTGCACCACACCGTAAATGCCCGGCTTTCCTGAGGGATTAAGCACCTGGTGTTCTGTAAGGGATATCCAGGGATTATTGTACTTTTCTTCTGAACTTAAGGTTTTCCAGGAGTTTTTTTCGTTCTGGCTCATATTGTTGATTTAATGTTGACTTACCCCCAAAAAACGGGCCTTCAAAATTGTTAATATGTTGTTAATTTGTATTATTTTAGCAACCAAATTACACCATTTACCGTAAGAAGTCTAAATTTTTATGAGTTTGAGCACCAGACGTTTACTTTTTATCCTCTTTAACTGCTTCACTTTTGCTTTCTTAAGCGCTCAAACCCTTTATTGGGTGGGCGGTTCAGGTAATTTTAATGATCCGCAGCATTGGAGTCTAACCTCTGGAGGACCGATTGCAAATAAAACCCCCGATGCGTTTACGGATGTCATTTTTGATGACAATTCAGGTCTGGGGCCGGTTGATATCGTTTTTACCGGAGCAAGTCACATCAAATCCGGAAACTTTCATAATCGTGTTACCGAAATATCCTTACTTGGCGATCAATATGCGCAAATTACAATTGGCGGGGATTTTGTGCTTAATCAAAGAACTTATGGTAAATTGTCAGGTAAATTGGTTTTTAAAACCAATCCTAATTCTTCTGAGAAAAAGTATGTTAACTTTTACGGATCAAAATTTAATTCTGATGTCGATTTTATAAGCGGTAACTGGGCGTTGACAAGCTTTTCGATTGATGACAGTAAAACCGTTCGTTTTCTGAGCGGAAACTACTATCTGAATTCAACAACTTTAAGAGCCGGAAATTTCATCACGGGGAATGAAACTGTTAAGTTCTACATTACGAAAGGGTTCGTAAGAGCAAAATCGTCATTTTCTATTGGTACCAATACAAGTTTCGAAACAGATCAGGCGTATTTCGACATCAAAACAAACCAAAGTACTACTGGAGGCTCAGGTCAATTGCCAAACCTTGGTTCAGGCAGTAAGGTCATCGGCGGCGGCGGTAATACTGTTAATGCTTGTACAGCTTCTTTGTCTGCACAAGGAGTTTCATGCGCTGGTAATACCGATGGAAAACTTTTCGTTTACATAGATCCTAGTTGCTCAAATGGGCCGTTCAATCTCATTTGGAATAACCCCGGAGGTTCGTGTGCAACTGTTACTTTAACCGGTGTGTCGGCAGGTACCTATACAATCAATAACATGAATGCAACCGGATCATGCTCTTATGATTTTTTATTGGTAGACAACTCCAACAATCCACTATATTCTTCTAACCAGGTTGCTATAACCGGTCCTACTCAAATTTCTTTTAACTTTTTTGGATCCCCTATTACGTCTTGTTTTGGTTTTTGTGATGGTTCCATCACGGCGGTGCTCGGTGGAGGTACTCCCAACTACAGCATTAACCTCACACCTCCGACAGGACCAGTTCAGAACTTTGTAAATCAGACCGGTGGAATAAAGACATTTACGGGTTTATGTACTGGTGTGCATACGTTTTCCATTACTGATGCTAATGGGTGTTCTCGTACGTTTACTCAAATGGTGAATCAACCCGCAACGTTAACTCCTAATCCAATTACAAGCAGTATTACCTGCAACTCCTTTTCTAATGGTGCTCTTGCCATTGCACCTCAGGGTGGTACCGCAAACTATACAGTAAACTTCAGCATAGGTGCCCCTCAGGTTACGGGTGTTTCTGGTACAGTGTCTTCTACTGGTTTGCCTCCTGGACCTATTTCCGCTACTTTAACAGATTCAAAAGGCTGTACTGCTGTTGTTAACACCGTAATAGCCCAACCTTCGGCGCTTTCTATTACTCCTTCACAGACAAACGTAAGCTGTAACGGAGGTAATAACGGAGCCGCGTCAGTTCTCATATCCGGCGGCACGCCAACATATGCAGTAAATTGGTCGCCAACTGCAGGAACCGGAACCACGATTTCCAATTTATTAGCCGGAGTTCATACCGCAACAATCACCGATTTAAATTCCTGTACAACCACAGCAGTATTTACAATTACACAGCCACCAGCAATCACCCTTACTCCAACATTCACAAATATTATTTGTGCAGGGTCCTGTACAGGTGCCATCAATATTACTCCATCCGGTGGAACAGGCTCCTCCTGGTCTTATACCTGGGTATCCTCTGCTGGACCAAGCACGGTTGCCACTGGAACTGCTAACTTTCAAAATACACTTTGCGCAAATACTTATAGCATATATGGGAGAGACGCTAATTTATGTGTAACCCCGGTTCCAACAGTTGTTACAATATCAGAACCACCAACTGTTACACTAACAATCGTTACAAAAAGTGTAAGCTGCTTTGGATTATCGGATGGCGGAGCAACAGTTACCCCATCAGGAGGCAATGGCCCGGCCTATACGTTCAGCTGGTCCCCGGGAGTCTTCACAGGCTCTGCAGTGAATACCTTTAGTGCAAATAATTATAATTTAACAGTATTTGATTCCCAATCATGTCCAACAAATACAGTTGTCAGTATAATTCAACCGACCTCAGGTTTAACAGCTTCCTCGGCTGCCTTTTCCCTCAATTGTCATTCGGCAAATGCGCCATGTAACGGAAGTATAACCGTTAGCCCGACAGGTGGTACTACCCCTTACCAATACACCCTTACAACATCTTCTACAGTAATCATTGGGTCTCCACCTTTCACTGGCCTGTGCGCAGGGTCCTACACAGTCAACGTTTCTGACAATGCGGGTTGTCCTACAACTCCATCTGTTTTAACAGTTAACCAGCCACCCGTATTAGTTCCTAGCCTTGCAGTTACAAGCTCCGTAAGCTGTTTCAGCGGAACCAATGGTGCTCTTTCGGGCACAGCTACCGGCGGAACTCCAGCATATACCTTTACCTGGACTACTCCAACTCTCGGAACGTTTAACACGACCACTATCACCAATCTTCCGGCTGGTATTTATACGTTAAATGCAAGAGATAGTCATAGTTGTACTGCGAACAATACCATAGCCGTGACGCAACCGACCGCTGATATTTCAATTACCTTAAATACAAACAGTATTACTTGTTTTGCAAC
>JAEUTM010000621.1 GCA_016788025.1 Bacteroidia bacterium | reverse complement strand
GCTGAGTATTTTGTGCTCCCTAAATTAAGTCTGGGTGGAGAGTTCGGCTGGGGACTTGGTGTTTCTTTCGCGGGACGTTCGGAAACAGTGTATGAATCTATTGGACAGTCAACAGTTCAGGGCGCCACACAGCCAGCCGTTAAACAAACAACGATAGACGGATCAACGACAACCCACGTTGGACTTGACACAGATAACAGCAATATGTTTGGTGGCGTCTCAGCGTCGTTAAGACTAAATTTATATTTCTAATTTAGATTTAATATTTGGAGAGGCCTTGCAATTGCAGGGCCTTTTTGTTTTAACGAAATTCGAAAGGATACAACTTTCAATCCAGACAAAAAAAGAATACAGAGGGGAATAATGTTAAATTTTGAACAGAATGCTAAATTTATGTTAAACAATTATTTTTTTTCAATATGTTTGTTTTAGTAACAATCTAAAAATCACACAATGAAAAAAACTTACACAACTATCAAGGCTTTCGCAGCGCTCTTCGGGCTGCTTAGCCTTAATCTTAGTGCTCAGATTTCCGGTACCGTGACGGTGGATAACTCGTCTGCAACCGGGGGTACGAACTACCAGACTTTCGGAGCGCTGGCGTCTGCTCTTAACACCGGCGGTGTTAATGGTCCACTTGTTGTAAACGTTATGACCGGAACAAACAGCGGTACATACAACGAGCAGGTACAGTTTAACCAGATCACGGGTATGTCAGCAACAAACAACGTTACTATTAATGGTAACGGCTGTTTATTGTCTTTTAACTGTACTTCAGGTGCACCTTATGTGATGCAGTTGAATGGAACGGATTACCTGACAGTAAATAACCTAAAAATGCAGTCTACAAATACAACTTACGGGTTAATTTGTATGTTGGTAGGAAGCTCCAATTATAATACGTTTAGCGCTTGTACCTTTTCATGCGCGACCAATAACGTAAGCTCTTCTTCAACAGGCGCTTTTATTATCACAAGCTCTAATACTTCTGCATCCTCGGGCGGTACGTCGAGCTTTAACAGCGTAAAAACCTGTACAATGTTCAGTGGTTATTACGGAATTTATGCTTATGGCAACTTGAGTGCGCCTTGGCTTTCCGACAATACGTTCCGTGATTGCCGCGTAACTGATTTTTATATGTACGCTATGTATGGCTATGGTTCTAAAAACACAAAACTTCTAGGCTGTACTTTTGACCGCGATACCCGCACAACCTTTACTACTACTTATTTTATTTATGGTTGGTATATGCAGGGCGCCGTGGTAGACAGGTGTACTATCCGCAACTTCTGGGCTGCTAACCCAAGTGCTACAGGTACCTTCTATGGATTGTATTACTTTGGTTATTATGGTAATGGTTATGGTGGGGATAACTCTGTTAAAACAGTCTTCACCAATAATATCGTAAGAGATATGGCTTTTAACGGTACTACTTACTTCTTTTACTACAACTACGGTTATTACAACAATTTTTACTGTGTAAATAATACATTCTCTTATGATTTTACTCAGTCCACAACCGGAACTACATACATTTTGTACTATTGTTATCCTTCTACCAGCGGATCCGTTGTTGTTAAAAACAACATATTTTCTATTACAAAACCTGGTGCTGGTTCGGTTTATGCATACTACAGTGGCACAACCGGTGCTGATTTAAACTATAACGATTATTATATTACCTCAACCAATGGCTATTTTGGATATTATGGTTCTACCACAGTTTCAGGCGCTACTGGTTTTGCAGCATGGCAAAATGCAACAAGCCAGGAAGCTCAGGGTAAAAACCTCGATCCACAATACGCCAACTACTTAGCCGGTGATCTTCACCCAACGAATGTTTTAATGAACAACCTGGCATTGCCTCTTTCTGATGTTGTTAAAGATAATTCAAACGCTATCAGAAATCCAACCACGCCTGATATCGGTGCGCTTGAGTTTATTACAAATAACTGTTCTAGCACACCAAGCAGCTCCAACAGTATCGGAACACCAACAGCTCCTATTTGCGCAGGTGAAGTTCTGGATTTACAATTAGCTACATTAAACAGTGACCTTGGTATTACTTACCAATGGTTAAGCTCTCCTACATCAACAGCTGGTCCATGGACCGTTATCAGTGGTGAAACGGATATCATGTACACTACTCCTCCAATTAACTCTAATACATATTATGGTATTGCGGTAACATGTACTAATGTAGCGGGTTCAACAACAATTTCCGGCCAGGCTGTAATTTCAGGGGTGGTAGTTGATCAGGTTCCGTATTATGAGGGATTTGAAGGAATTACTAAAACAAATAAATTACCTAATTGTTCATGGGTTGCTTCTAATCCCGGCGTAACATGTTTGACTTACACAGCATCAAATACAGGCAACAGGTTCCCAAGAACCGGAAGCAAATTCGCTTCATTTGCTTACCTTCCTGCAGGCGCTAACTATTTTTATACTAACGGTATTCAAATGTACCCTGGTATAACTTATTCTGCAGCTGTTTGGTACACTACAGAGTATTATGGTTACAACAACTGGACTGATCTTTCAATCATGGTTGGACCTAACCAAAGTACTACCGGTTTAGTTCAGGTAGCAACTTCCAACGGACCAGCAGTAAGTAATATCTACAAACTGTTGTCGAATACATTTACCGTTCCTACCGCAGGTATTTATTATGTGGCTGTTAGAGGAACTGCAGTATCTGGTTCGGCACAGTGGTTAACCTGGGATGATTTATCAATCACTATTCCTTGTCAGTTGAACTCACCAACTGTTAACGTAGTTGCAAACAGCCAAACAATTTGTGCAGGCGATGAATTATTGTTAGATGCATCTGGCGCTGACTCATATACATGGACTGCTGGTGCAAATATCGGCGCTACTACTTCCAGTGTTTCTGAATATCCTTTAATGCCTACTTCTTACGGTGTAATCGGTACAAGTTCATTATCAGGTTGCAGCAGCACCATGAACATCAACATCATGGTTAATCCAAGTCCTTCTGTGTTAATGTATGCAAGCACTCCAACGGTTTGTGCTGGCAAACCAGTTAACCTGACAGCGTTTGGCGCTGCTAGCTACCAGTGGAATCCGGTTCCGGGTAGCTCTGCATTGGTAGTTGTTAATCCAACTATTACTACTACATATTCAGTTATCGGTACAGATCCAAACGGATGTAGCGGAAGTGCAATGCAAACAATCACCGTAAGTGCTTTACCTACAGTTAACGCTATTTCTTCAGCGCCGTCTCAGATGTGTTCTGATGATTTCCAAACGCTTACTGCTTCAGGTGCTGCGACCTATGTATGGATTGGAAGCAATTCAGGAAACGTTATGCAAGGGAATCCTTTAACAATCACTAACCTTCCTGCAGGTTCTGTAAGTTATACAGTAACTGGTACAGACGTAGCAGGATGTCAAAACACCGCGATAGTAGTTCAGAATGTTGATGCTTGTACAGGACTTTCTAAACACAGCGCTTTAAGCGGATTAAACGTTTACCCTAATCCAACTTCTGCTGTATTAACAGTTGAGTTAAACAACAGTCTTGTTAAAACAATTACTGTAAGCGACTTAACAGGAAGAATCATCATGTCTACCACAAATAACAATGGTATGACTGAATTGAACCTGAACGAACTTGCTAATGGCGTATACTACGTTAAAGTAAGCTCTGAGAATGCTTCTGAAGTTGTTAAAGTGGTGAAACAATAAGTTTAACCACGGAATACTATAATGTTAAAGCCTCTTCCGTATGGAAGGGGCTTTTTTTATCTTTTATTTGTGTTTCTGACCTCGTATCCTTATCTTAAATAAAGTATAAACGAGAGTACCGAAAATCGTGTAACAGAGTAGGTGATAATAACAATACAAACTATGAGAAAACTATTACTATTCTTTTTTGTTGTACTGAATTTAACCTCCATCGCGCAACCCATGTTTTTTAACAGCGCTGCAACAGGTGGAGCAAATTCAATTCCTTTTAACAGTGGAGCTACCATGACATGGCGACGGGCACAGTTCGGTATTTCTGCGAACAGCATTGGTACTGTTCAGGCGGGTAACATGATTACGAAAGTATGGTTCTTGCCCTCCAGTACTGCTAATGTAACCTATCCTTCTTTTACTATCAGGCTTAAACAGGGCAGTCCTTCCACAGGAATGGTAGGAACTGCGGGTGGACAGTTTGAACAAAACATGACAGTAGTTTACCAGGGTACCAATTTTAACATGGTAACTACCGCAAATACCTGGTATGGCATTACGCTTCAAACCCCTTTCTTATACGATCCAAGCCAGCCCCTCATAGTGGATTTTGAACACAACCACACGAACGCCGCAGGACCTACAGTCAATCAGCCAGGGGTTCAAACTCTTGGTAACGGGCGTCAGTGGGGCGATGGCGGCGGTGCAACTATTGCAGGAACTGGAACTCAGTTGTTTGACTTTGGTATTGATGTGGTTCCTGCGCCTCCGTGTACATCGGCTCCTCCTGCAAATACCTTAACCCCGGCAATGTCAACTGTATGCGCGGGTTATCCTATTCCTTCTTTAATGATGACCAATACCTATTCATTGAGCGGACTTACATACCAGTGGTTTGCTTCAACAACTTCTTCTCTTGGTCCCTATACTGCCGTTACAGGCGCTACCTTGAGTGGTTCGGCACTTCCAACAGTAACCGTAAACACCTGGTATTCTCTGGTAGCTACCTGCGCGAGTGCAAACCAAAGCACAACACTCGCACCGGTGTCAGTTTCTGTAATGCCTACAACAACCAATACGGTTCCATATTTTGAAGGATTTGAAGGTATTTCGAAACCAAATGAATTACCAAATTGTTCGTGGATATCGTCCAGCACCGGCGTGTGTCAAACCTATACTTCTTCAAATACAAATAACAGGGTGCCACGTACCGGAAATAAATTTGCATCCTTTTATTATAGTCCGGCCGGAACAAACTATTATTATACAAATGGTGTATTGCTCAAAGCCGGAGTCACTTATTCTGCGGGACTTTGGTTTACGACCGAATATCTGGGTTCAACCAACTGGGCGGATATGTCTATCCTGGTTGGCCCGAGCCAAAGCACTACAGGCCTTGTTTCCGTTGCATCTACCGGCGGACCAGCTGTAAGCAACATATATAAGTCGCTTTCGGGTACATTCTCGGTTCCAACAACAGGATTATACTATTTTGCAATAAAAGGCCAGTGTTCAACCGCTAGTGGCGCAGGGTATATGACCTGGGACGACTTCTCGGTGACAATTCCGTGTGAAGAAGGATCTCCGAACAGACCTAATCTGAGCATAACTGTTGCTTCGGGATCTATTTGTGCCGGCGATGCGCTTAGCCTCAGTGGAAACGGTGCAGATACCTATACCTGGAATGTAGGTGGGAACACTTCTCAGAACATTGTTGAGTATCCATTATTCAATACGACCTATCAATTAGTTGGTACGAGTGCATTAACGGGCTGTACCGACACTGTTTACCAGTCAATCGCGGTGATTCCAACACCTGGTGTATTTGCATTAGCGAGCAAAAACACAATTTGCGCCGGTGAAAATGTGAACCTTACCGCACTTGCAAATAACGTAACATATTTCTGGAGTGCGGGTTCAAATCCAACCTCCAATATGATTACTGTGTCGCCAACGGGCAGTCTTGTTTATTCGGTTACAGTTACCAATGCTTTTGGATGTTCAAACACCGCAACAGTATCTGTGGCTGTAAATAACCTTCCTACTTTGTCTGTGTCGGCACAATACACGAACATGTGTGTTGGAGAAATGCAGGCACTTACAGGGTTCGGTGCTTCAACGTATCAGTGGCTAAACAGTTCATCCCAGCTCATGTATTCAGGTTCGCCACTGAATATTTCGCCGAACACTACTACAACCTATACCTTGATAGGAACGGATATTAACGGATGTACAAATAAGGTTACTTATGTTCAGAATGTGGATGCGTGTACAGGCATTAAAGAAGTGGCTTCCAGCCTCGACGGTTATAATGTGTATCCAAATCCAACTTCGGGAGAATTTACTCTTATGTCGGATAACAAGATGGTAAAACTGATCGAAGTTGTTGATCTTACAGGACGAGTGCTTGCTAATATAAAACCCTCTTCCCATACCGCTAAACTAAACATAAGCAATGTGGCATTAGGCGTGTATTATCTTAAAGTACATACCGAAAACAAAGTAGAAGTAATGAAGATTGTAAAACAATAATCAGATCTGAAATTTAAAAGCCTGTTCCGTTGATTCGGGACAGGCTTTTATTTTGGAAATACTTAGAGCCGGTTAAATGAGTGTATTTGCCTTTTGGATAGCGGCCTGGAGCCCTTCTATTTTGCTTCCGCCAGCCTGTGCATAAAAAGGTTGTCCACCACCACCGCCATTTATTTCTTTAGCCAGGTCGCGCACAATTGCTCCCGCATTCAGTTTTTTTGATTTCACAAGCTCATCGCTTATGATCACTGAAATGCTTGGTTTACCATTTGTTTCGGTAGCCAGCACACAGAATAAATTGTTCACTTCGTTTTTCAGTTCAAAAAGAAGGTTCTTAATTTCTTCCGGACTGTCGAATTTTACGCTGTGAGTTACAAAATTCACATCTCCGCGCTATTCAATTTTTGAAAGAATATCTTTTTTGATGAGCTGCCCTTTGTCATGATACATGGCCTGGAGCTGTTTCTGTAACTGAGAGTTTTCATCCATCAAACCTGAAACACCTTTTAAAATGTCTTTCGGATTTTTTAGGAGTAATTTAAGTTCGTGGATGAGTTTGGTCTGGTTGTCTATAAACTCCTCTGCTTTTATAGATGTAATGGCCTCGATCCTTCTGATCCCCGCAGCTACAGCGCCTTCGCTTATAATTTTAAAATAGCCAATGCGACCGCTGTTTTTCACGTGTGTTCCACCACAAAGTTCTATCGAGTACTTAGGATCAAACGTTACAACACGAACAATGTCACCATATTTCTCGCCAAACAAAGCCATCGCTCCGGTTTTTTTAGCGTCCTCGATACTCATCAGCTGAGTGCTGCCTTTTATGTTCTCACGAATTCTGGCATTCACCATTTTTTCAATCTTTTCAAGCTCTTCATCTGTAACTTTTGCAAAGTGAGAAAAATCAAATCGCAAATGTTCTTCGTTTACAAGACTTCCTTTTTGCTCTACATGCGTCCCCAGAACTGTTCTCAAAGCTGCATGTAACAAGTGCGTGGCAGTATGGTTTGCCGAAATAAGACGGCGACGTTTAATGTCAATCTTCGCAATAAAATCTTTTTGAAAGATGCCTTCGTCGGCAGGTAATTTGTCAATCACCAGCACTACGCGTCCATTTTCACGAATCGTATTGGTTACGTTTAATGTAAAATCCTTACAGATGAGCTGTCCTGTGTCTCCAACCTGACCGCCGCTTTCTGCATAAAAAGGAATTTTGTTGATTACAGCCTGGTACTGCTCTTTTCCTTTGTTTTTTATTTTGCGGTAAGTGATCAGCTTGGTTGGAATGCCATCCTTCACAACTGTGTAGGGGTCATAGTCTTCCTTCGCCTGCTCCTGCGCCTGGTTGATCTTGTAGGCAAGATTTGGGGATGTAACCCAATCATCGGTGTCTATAGCTGTTGCAGCGCGGGAACGGTTCTTTTGTTCATCGAGCGCTGTTTCAAATCCCTTTTCGTCGATGCTGAGGTCGTAACCTCTTGCGATCAGAGAAGTAAGGTCAACAGGGAATCCGAAGGTATCGTAAAGTTCAAATACAATTTTTCCGTCGATTACTTTTTTCCCTGCGGCAGTCGTATCAATACACACCTGGTCAATACGTTTCAAACCAAGCTCCAGTGTTTTGTAGAAAGAAGTTTCTTCTTCCTTAATTACTTTTTCAATCAGGATTTTCTGTGCAATAAGTTCCGGAAATGCCCCGCCCATCTGGTTTGCAAGGGTAGGAACGATCCTGTACATGAAAGGTTCTTTTAAGTTGAGTGTCTGATATCCATAACGAATCGCACGACGAAGGATCCTGCGGATCACATATCCTGCGCCCGTATTGCCCGGTAACTGACCATCTGCAATACTGAATGAAATCGTGCGGATATGGTCAGCGATCACACGCATTGCAATATTGATGTGCTGTTGTTTCTTACTTTTATCTTCTTCTTCCGGTTTATAACGCAGACCGCTTAGTTCCTCAATCTTGTGTATGAGTGGAGAGAATACATCGGTATCGTAGTTACTTTGTTTCTGTTGTAATACCCGCACCAAACGTTCAAAACCCATTCCGGTATCCACATGTTGTTTCGGGAGTTTTACCAATGAACCA
>JAEUTM010000598.1 GCA_016788025.1 Bacteroidia bacterium | reverse complement strand
TGTAAAATAAGCCTATTGTTTATGTGAGTCTGCTGGATTTCCTTGAGAATCTGCGTTTGGTATTTTGCCGGCTGTAAGTGTTTTGTCTATTGCAGGGCTAAATCCATGATACGTTATTTCTGAAGGCAAGTCCTTGTCTATGAATTCTGAAATTTGCTGGCAACAGGTATTGTCAAGAAGCAACTGTTTTACTATTTCAGGTTGTTCTTTGGTAACAACATGTCCGGTATGTTTTAGTTTCATGAACACGGCAGGACAATTCACTATATGTCTTTTTGCAAATGAATAATTAGCGGTATCTGCTATCATATCATCATCACCCGTAATCACATATGTCGGAACATACAGTCTTTTCCATTGCGACACCATCAGTTTCATTTCTTTTTGATGCGAAAACTTTTCCTTAGTGGCTACATTCAGTAAATCGGGCAAGGCCCATTGAACCAGAGAAGAATTTCCAATATCACTAAACCAGTAAAATTTTTCTTTATCAGGATCGATAACCGGTGATACCATCATCAGTTTTTCGACGTTCTGCGGATAATTAATGGCCAACCATGCCGCGATCGGAGCTCCGTAAGACCTCCCGAGCAGATACACTTTCTTATGATGCGTGTTTTCCTTATCAATAATGTTCTTTACGGCCAGGGCCTGAACCTGCACAGACAGTTCCTCCTTCCCATATCCTGATTTTCCATAACCCAAACGGTCGATGGCGATAATTTTAAAGTGTTTTTGGAGGGTGCTGTCATCTGTCAGGTTCATGTAGCCATACCATGCACCGGGTGCCCCGTGAATCATAACCAAAAGAGGCAGGGTGTCACTTTTACTAAGCACAGCATAATGTGTTTGACGCTGTAAGAACTGGCAATCCTTATAACATGGCTTTACCGCCAAATTCTGATAATGCTCCTCCAGCTCCGCATCTGTATAGATGTAGCGATTGAGCATGTAGCAACGGCTAAATAAAAAAACTGAAACAATAAAGAGAACAGAAATAACTAAGAACTTTTTCATGCGGGATCTTTTCGGCGAAATCAACTATTGTAATACTAATTTACGAAAAAAACCCCTCTGTTGGAGGGGTTTAACGATTCTTAAAACTGACTTTAACCTTATTTATGCTACCACCGCAGACTCTTCCATATAGGCTTCAATTGGGGCGCATGAACAAACCAGGTTACGGTCGCCATAAGCATTATCAACCCTTCCAACACTTGGCCAGAATTTATTTTCTCTAACCCATTTAAGAGGATAAGCTGCTTTTTCGCGTGAGTATGGTTTTGACCAGTTATCACTCACCACAAGTTTACATGTATGTGGTGCGTTTTTAATAACGTTGTTTGTCTTATCAAATTTAGCGTCTTCAATCTCTTTAATCTCTTTGCGAATAGTGATCATTGCTTCGCAAAAACGATCAAGTTCAGCTTTGGACTCTGATTCTGTGGGCTCCACCATTAGGGTGTTTACAACCGGGAACGCTACTGTAGGTGCATGGAAACCAAAATCCATCAACCGCTTCGCGATATCAGCAACCTCAACACCACTTGCCATTTTAAATTCGTTGCAGTCAAGAATCATTTCATGTGCACAACGACCATTTTTGCCGGTATAAAGTATCTTATAATGATCTTTCAGCACTTCCTTCATATAATTTGCGTTCAGGATAGCCATCTCCGTTGCCTGTTTCACACCTTCGTTACCAAGCATTTTAATATAGCCATAAGAAATAAGCAGGATCAACGCGCTTCCATAAGGAGCTGCCGAAACAGCTGTAATTCCTTTGTCTCCCCCTGTATTTACAATTGTATGAGAAGGTAAGAAAGGAACGAGTTTCTCAACCACCCCTATCGGTCCCATGCCGGGTCCACCACCACCGTGAGGAATAGCAAAGGTTTTATGCAGGTTGAGGTGACACACGTCGGCGCCAATGTTACCAGGTGAAGTAAGCCCTACCTGAGCGTTCATGTTAGCTCCATCCATATAAACCAAGCCGCCGCTATCGTGAATTAACTTTGTAATATCCACGATAGATTCTTCGTATACACCATGTGTAGAGGGATAAGTGACCATCAGACACGACAACGTGTCTTTATATTTATCAGCTTTTTCTTTCAGGTCAACGAGATCAATGTTTCCTTTATCATCACATTTGGTAACAACAATGTGCATTCCTGCCATTGCTGCACTTGCAGGATTTGTTCCATGTGCTGAAGAAGGAATAAGCACTACATTTCTGTGTGGATTTCCCTGTGCAATGTGGTAGGCCCTGATTACCATTAAACCAGCGTATTCGCCTTGCGCTCCTGAGTTCGGTTGGAAGCTCATGCGGGCAAAACCAGTGATTTCAGAAAGATCTTTATTTAACTGTTCGATTAATTCTGCATAACCCTGTGCCTGGTTAACAGGAACAAATGGATGAATGTTTGCAAACTCCGGCCATGTAATCGGAAGAAGTTCAGATGCTGCGTTCAGTTTCATGGTACACGATCCGAGAGAGATCATGGAATGTACCAATGAAAGATCTTTGTTCTCCAGTCGTTTAATATAACGCATCATATCGCTTTCGCTATGATAGCTATTAAACACAGGATGTGTAAGATACTGGCTGTTGCGTTTAAGAGTAGAAGAAGAAATTAAAGAAGAGTTTTTATAAACCACTTCCTTTGCTGAACCAGCAAAAACAGAAACGATATCATTCAGATCAGATTGTTCTACCGTCTGATCGACAGAAATACCAATATGTTTCGCATCGATATAACGGAAGTTTATTTCTTTAGCCTCAGCTGCTTTAATAATGGCCGCTGCGTCGCATTCTACAACAATCGTATCGAAGAAAAGTTTTGTGTTCACTTTTAATCCGAGTTTTTTCAATTCGTCTGCAATAGTGAACGCTACATTGTGTACACTTTCTGCGATGGCTTTAATTCCTTCGCTTCCGTGATACACAGCATACATGCTAGCCATAATGGCAAGAAGTGCTTGTGCCGTACAAATGTTTGAGGTTGCCTTGTCACGTTTAATATGCTGTTCGCGTGTTTGAAGGGCCATACGCAATGCCTGGTTCCCCTCCGAATCAACCGATACACCAATAATTCTTCCAGGAATCAGACGCTTGTAATCTTCGCGGCAAGCAAAGAATGCTGCGTGAGGGCCACCATAACCAAGAGGAACTCCGAAACGTTGAGAGTTACCTACAACACAATCAGCACCCCATTCTCCCGGAGGAGTCAATAACGCAAGAGCCAAAAGATCAGTAGCAACAGCCACCTGAACGTTAACTGATTTAGCGGCATCTACAAATGCTTTATAATCCTGTGCTTCTCCATTGATATCCGGGTATTGAATTAATGCGCCAAAGAAAGAATCGTCAAGTCTGGTTGTATTCGCATCACCAATTACCAATTCAATACCATAAGGAACCGCGCGGGTTTTAACCACATCGATGGTCTGAGGGAAACAAGTATTGCTAACGAAAAATTTATTAGCGTTGTTTTTTATTTTTTCCTTGCTACGGTTACTGTAAAACATAAACAACGCTTCTGCTGCTGCTGTTGCTTCGTCGAGTAGCGAGGCGTTTGCAATTGGCATGCTTGTCAGATCCATAACCATCGTTTGGAAGTTAAGGATTGCTTCCAGGCGGCCTTGTGCAATCTCTGCCTGATATGGAGTGTAAGCTGTATACCAGCCTGGATTTTCCAGTACATTACGCTGTATCACAGCTGGTAAAATATTATTGTAATAGCCTAGGCCGATGTAAGAACGGAATACCTTGTTCTTTTTACCCAGTGCTTTTAGGTGTTTAGTGTATTGGTACTCGCTCATAGCAGGTGCTATGTTAAGCGGCTTCTTCAGTCGGATGTGCTTGGGTACGGTTTGATCAATTAATTCATCAATGCTGGTTACGCCAATTTTTTTCAGCATGGCTTTAACCTCTTGCTCGCGGGGGCCGTTGTGGCGGCTAACAAATTTATCCGTAGTCATTTTTGGTCTTAAAATTTAGTGCGCAAATGTACGAAAAAATCAGCGTGTTTTACAGGGCTTTAACAGCTTATAGGCTTTGTGCGCGTCTCATTTGGCAAAAAACCGGGTGATCTTGATCATGTGTTAAGAGCCTTAACGTTGTTCTCTTATGTTCAGGTCCGGCGGTCACTCTTCAGTCGTCCATCTGACTAATGTGAAAATTGTCAGCACTTTTAGAAGATTGGAGATGGACGAAGAATCTCATTTCAAAAAAATCCCGTCGAAGACTTTAGTCTGAACGGGATTTTTGTGGAGAATATCGGATTAGGTTTTCTGATCCGATAAATACATGCAATGGATCGAAACTTCTGCTTCGCGATTTTTGTTTTTCGTTCTGCCCGGTTTGCAAGCAATCCGGCTTCTCAAAAACAAAAATCCCCGCTCAACGCAGGGAAGTTTTGATCATCAGGTGGAGAATATCGGATTCGAACCGATCACCTCTTCACTGCCAGCGAAGCGCTCTAGCCAAATGAGCTAATCCCCCTTTTTATAAACACCGAAGCTTTAGCGAAGGTGGTTTTAATTAAGAGCTACAAAAATAAGATTAATTTTTTTGCCGGGAAAGTGATTAAATAAAAAAGGCGCCTGTGGGCGCCTCATTTAATTCTCTACCTGTGTATCTCCAACGTAGATTCCGTTTTTATAAACAGCTACACGGGTCAGGATTCCGTTTTCGTTATACATGTATGCTTTACCATCCATGAAACGATTGTCTTTAAAAACTCCGTCCTTAGTAATTTGTTTGTTTTTGTTATACAGTGTGTATTGTCCGTTTAATACCAATGGCCCTTTCGCCGGCGCTCCTTTTTTAACTGCCGCTTCGTTTGGACGTTCATCGTCTTTTACTTTTACAATCGGAGCATTGTCAGCAGGAACATCCGATTTTGGTGCAATTGGTTTTTTCGGCTGGAATTCTTTGATGGACGCAACATCTACGTTTCCATCCATGAAGGTCTTTTCAGCTTTAGGATCTCCGTTCTCGTAATACTCTTTTATAACTCCTGACTCTTTTCCATTGGAGAAATTACCTTCTATTGCAAGTTGGCCATTCTCATAATAGTATTTCTGAGCCCCCTCACGTTTTCCAGTCTGGCTGAACACAAACTCATGCTGTACCTGACCGTTATCGTAATACAGTTTGTAATTACCTACCCAGCGATTGTTTTTCCAGTTTCCTTCTTCGCTGATTTTTCCGTTTTCATGGAACATCTGCGCATAACCGTCAGGTCTTCCGTTCACAAAAGTGAGTTTGTTCTTCATATTACTGTTGCAGTAATATTCAACCCATGTGTCGGTTTTTTTATTGTCTTTGTATTTACCTTCTTCGACCTTTTGTTCTGGCTGATAACAGCTACCCGGCTTGTGTTTGCCCATCACGATCCACCGTGCTTGTTTTCTTCCCTCAACATCAATCTTATTGATAGTGTCTTTACCATAAAGCTCCCATGTCTGCGAAAGCATGCTTCCTGCAGCAAAAAGAGAAAAGAAAATGGTAACCAGTTTTTTCATGATGAACTACCAAATATAATTGTTTTTAATCTGAACCGATGGGATTTTAGATTAAAATTTAAATTTTTTCGATAAATGTTAATATTTTGCCGTTTCCCTAGGGAATCGGCAGTCCTTTGGGGGTTTGCGCCTACTTTTTCAGGAAAGGGATTTTGCAGACTTTAGCTTTAATGGCTTTGTCTCTAATCATCACAAAAATTTCTGTATCAGCCTTCGCGAATTCAGTTTTTACGTAACCAAGACCAATTGCCTTGTTCAGGCTTGGCGATTGTGTTCCGGAAGTTACTTTACCAATCACATTTCCGTTAGCATCTGCAATCGGATAGTCATGACGAGGAATTCCACGATCGATCATTTCAAAACCAACTAGTTTCTTAGAAACACCTCCTGTTTTTTGAGCTTCTAACGCGGCACGATTCGTAAAGTCTTTCGTGAATTTAGTGATCCAACCTAAACCTGCTTCAATTGGGGAAGTTGTATCGTCAATGTCGTTGCCATATAAACAGAAGCCCATTTCAAGACGCAGTGTATCCCTTGCTCCCAAGCCAATCGGCTTAATATCAAACTCTTTTCCGGCAGCGAAAATGTCGTCCCACATTTTCTCAGCGTATTTATTTTCGAAGTACAATTCGAAACCTCCCGCGCCAGTATAACCTGTGTTACTGATCACCACATTATCAATGCCGTTGAACTTTCCCTTTACGAAACTGTAATATGGAATATCTGCCAACTTCACATCTGTGAGTTTTTGCAAAGCATTAATAGCATTAGGTCCTTGAACGGCTAAAAGCGATGTGTCGTCCGAAATATTTTTCATTTCCACGTTCCAGCTATCATTTTGTTTCAGCCAGTTCCAGTCTTTTTCAATGTTGCTGGCATTCACAACCAGCATATATGTTTGCGAATCTATTCTGTAAACAATTAAGTCGTCAACAATTCCTCCTCCATTGTTGGGAAAACAAGAGTATTGAGCCTTGCCGTCAGTCAATACTGACGCGTCGTTACTTGTTGCTTT
>JAEUTM010000539.1 GCA_016788025.1 Bacteroidia bacterium | reverse complement strand
TTCTCAATTTTGCCAATCTTATTCTTGCATTCACCACTATTTTTCTTTATAAAAGAAGAGAGTTGCAAATAAAACTATGCTATGTCCAGATAGTTTTGTGGTTGATTCTTGGTCTTATGATTGCCTTCTGCCCTTTTGTTCAAAGAACCGATGTAGTCGTTTCGGTGCAGAGCAATTATTTCGGTTCCATTATTTGTATTGTTTCTATGCTTGCAGCTTACCTGGCGGCAAGGAATGTTAAAAAAGACATAGATTTATTAAAAAGCGCCGATAGAATTCGTTAAGTTTTTGATAATAAAGCTGTTTTGTTTATCTTGATGCTTCGTCTATGAACCATGAAACGGCCCCTCATTCTGGCACTGATATTTACGTCGCAGGTAGTCTGTCTGAATGCTACGATATTACCTCCTAGTGATTCTACTCAAACATTCAAGATCATTACAAAAAGCAGACTAATCCGTCTTATTGATTCTGTTTTCGACCTCGAAGAACCAAGTCCTCGTGACATGGATCTTCTGCACTATTATGCAAGTATTTTAAAGGATAATAAATCGGATACTGTTCGTGTTGGCAACCTCGATCTTGGTGATCTAAGTTTTTATTCTAAATCGGATGAACAATTACTTTTTCCGCCGGTAAAACTTGAAGACATCCCGGCCTCGCAGAATATTATTGCTGAGAACAGTATTTTCGGTTTTTATTGTGCTCCTTTTAAGAACATTGTTACATCCAATTATGGCTGGCGTGATGGAAAAATGCACAAGGGAATCGACATCGATCTCAATCGCGGTGACAAAGTGTGCGCGGCCTTTGCAGGAAAAGTCCGTATCGCAAAAAAACAGGGAGGTTTTGGCAATGTGGTAATTCTCATGCATCTTAATGGCCTGGAAACTGTGTATGCTCATTTATCGCGTTTAAAAGTGAAGCCCGGTGATATTGTTCAAAGCGGACAAGTGATAGGTTTAGGAGGTAATACCGGCCATAGCCGTGGAACACACTTGCATTTCGAAATCCGTTATAAAGGCTACCCACTTAATCCGGGTGCAATCATTTCTTTCACTGAAAACAAACTTTATCATCACACGATTACCTTAAAAAACAACGGCCGAGATCTTTGTGCTTTTCCTGCAAATAGTAATCTCCACAAAGTCAAACCAGGAGAAAGCTGGTATGTAATTGCCCATCGTTACGGACTCTCTATGAAAGAACTCATGACACTGAACGCTGTTGACCGTAGATATAAGTTGAAACCCGGACAACAACTCAGGATCAACTGATGTTAGAACGTAATCTGAAAGGTCTTCATTTCGCCATTACGCAAAACTTCCACTGTAGTTGTATCTCCCTTCTTATATGCAGAGAGCGCCTTCATGTAAGTCATTACATCCTTAACCTCTTCAGCACCAAGTTTTTTTACAATATCGCCTTTCAGAAGGCCCGCTTTTGAAGCTGGTTTGCCGTCGGTCACTCCATCAATACGCATTCCTTGTCCCTCGAAAGTATAGTCAGGCATAACGCCCATTGTTACTTTAAAGGATGACTTACCTGTGTCTGGTGTCCTGGTTTTTGAGAAAGTCAATTTAGGATAATGGTATGTTCTTTCAATAAAATTCGCGATGTAACTGAGAACCTCAACCTCTCCTTTATAATTGATTTTCTCCGCATCATCAGAAGGTTTATGATAATCATTATGTTGACCGGTGAAAAAGTGAAGTACAGGAATATCTTTTAAATAGAATGAAGTTTGATCGCTTGGGCCAATACCGCTGCTATCTTTTTTAATACTCAAATCCGTTTTTATGGAATCAATCAGGGGAACAAAAACAGGCGAAGTGCCAACACCATAAACTATTATTTTCCTGGTAGAATCATTTAAGCGGCCTATCATATCCATATTCACCATGTAGTTTATTTTCGAAAGATCATAACTCGGATTTTCACACCACTTTTTGGATCCCAATAGACCAAGCTCCTCTCCGCTAAAACACATAAATAAAAAATTGAAGGGCTCGGCTTTATTATTTTTTGAAAAATATCTAGCCAGTTCCAATACACCTGCTGTTCCGCTTGCATTATCATCGGCTCCGTTGTGAATTTTACCTTCAGGGTTTGCATCAAGGCTATTGTGATCGTGACCAAGTCCAAGATGATCGTAATGAGCGCCAATTACAATGGTATAAGGCGCCTTGTTGTCGAGAAAACCAACAACGTTATTGGCAGACCTTTCCTTAATTCCAATTAATGAGGTATCGTGCGGATTAGGATTTTTACGAAACGTAAAGGGCCAGAGATATGAATTATTAAGAGCCTTTAGACCCAAGGCTTTAAATTCGCCCGCAAGATAGTTGGCCGCTTTCAATTCTTCGGCGGAAGAGGTTCCTCGTCCTTTAAGCTCATCGGAAGCCAGGAAAGATATTGTTTTCTTTATGTCCTCCTGTTTAAACTGCTGTGCGGTTAACAAGCCTGAGCCAAAAATCAAAAAAAGAGCGCAAATATTTTTATTCACTTTACGAAAATTAAATTTTTAAAAAGAAACTATTAGAAGACCAAACAAAGAATATATAAGCCCAAGAATCATTGCACCGCCACCCAGTGCCATGGAAATAATGCTCATTACAAGGGTTGTTGTGTATTTTGTTCCGGCAGATTTCTCCTTCTTGTATTTAGCCATTCCGTCAATACCAAATAAAAGCCCTATTAATCCGAGAGCAAATCCTGCTATGGTAAAGGCAAGAAAAAAATACTGAAGTGTAAAAACAGCAACGTAAATACCTGTAACATCAAGAAGTATTCCAATTGCAGAAAGGATGACGCCCACAGTGGATTTATCATCTGGAGCTTTTTCAGCTTTACCAGATTTTTGAAAGCTCTCGTTTTTACTTGGAATTGGCAGAGCTTTAAACACTTTTAATTTAGATAAAGACTTGGTTTGGCTACGTTCTCCTAAGGCAAGTAAGGAATTTTTTTCAGTCTTAACCGTTCCTTGATCTGATGTTGCGATTACCGGATGTTTAGCTAATTCCTGTTTCGAATCCGTCTGGGCTTCAGCAAGCGGTAAATGTCTTTTGTTTGTCCCAACACCCGCCTCTTTTCGAGCCGGTGTGTTGTTTTTTGATAGGTCTGGACTAACTGTTTTCGGCTTCGCTACATGCGAAACGTAACGACCACTGGTATATTTCCTTGTGGTGAACTTATTTGAATTGCATGCCGATAAAAATATAACCAGCAATAATAATAGTGTATTGAGTCTTTTCATGGGTATGGGTCTTATCGGAGCAAATTTAATTAATTTTTGATAGCCTGGAGGTAGGGCTTATTTGCAGTTTCATTAGTCAGAACTACCTCTAAATATGTATCTTTACTGCCAATTTCAAACATGAATAAGAGTATACAGCAACTGCATATAGGTTTACTTGGAGGTGGCCAGCTTGGCCGTATGATGATCCAGAATGCCATTAATCTGAATTTAAATATCTCTGTACTCGATCCTGATAAAAATGCTCCTTGCAAACACCTGGTAAAAAAATTTACACAAGGCAGTCTCACAGATTTTGAAAGCGTTTACAACTTTGGAAAGGATAAAGACCTAATTACCATTGAAATTGAGAACGTGAACATTGAGGCACTTAAAAAACTGGAGAAAGAAGGTAAAAAAATTTATCCTCAGCCACATATCATTGAACTGATCCAGGACAAAGGCTCCCAAAAAATGTTCTACCAGCGTAATAATATTCCAAGTCCCGATTTTTTCCTTGTTGAAAATAAAAATCAGATCAACAAATACGCCGACTATTTCCCTTTTTTCCAAAAGCTCCGCAAAGGAGGTTATGATGGAAAAGGCGTTACAAAACTTGTAAATCCCCATCATCTCGACAAGGCATTTAATGAACCTAGCGTTTTGGAAAGATTAGTGGATTTCGACAAGGAACTTTCCGTTGTGGTGGCGCGCAGTGAAAGCGGTGAGATAAGGTGCTTTCCTGTTGTAGAATGTGAGTTCAGTCCGGAAGCAAACCTTGTGGAATTTTTGTTCAGTC
>JAEUTM010000510.1 GCA_016788025.1 Bacteroidia bacterium | reverse complement strand
AACTGGCATTCACTTTATCAAACGGATTTACCTTTGTGGAATATTATCTAAGTCGCGGGATGAACATCAACGACTTCGCCCCTAACCTTTCCTTCTTCTTCAGTAACGGTATCGATCCTGAATACAGTGTGATTGGCCGTGTAGCCCGTCGTATCTGGGCAAAAGCCATGAAGAATAAATACGGTGCAAACGAAAGAAGCCAGATGTTGAAATACCACATTCAAACATCCGGACGTTCTTTGCACGCGCAGGAAATTGATTTTAACGATATCCGCACCACACTTCAGGCATTGTATGCAATTTATGATAACTGCAACAGCCTTCATACCAACGCTTACGATGAAGCCATCACAACACCAACCGAAGAAAGCGTTCGCAGAGCCATGGCCATTCAGTTGATCATTAACCGCGAATTAGGTCTTGCAAAAAACGAAAATCCCTTACAAGGTTCATTCATTATTGAAGAATTAACCGACCTTGTTGAAGAAGCTGTATTAACAGAATTTGACCGTATTACTGAACGTGGTGGTGTGTTAGGTGCTATGGAAACCATGTATCAGCGAAGTAAGATCCAGGAAGAAAGTTTATACTACGAGACATTAAAACATAATGGAGAATATCCATTGATCGGCGTAAATACCTTCTTAAGTTCTAAGGGCAGCCCAACAGTGTTACCGCGTGAGGTGATTCGTTCAACCACCGAGGAAAAAGAAGCGCAGATTGCAACCCGCAACAACCTTTGGGAAACGCATAAAGATGATGGTCCTGAAGCACTGAAAAAGTTACAACAAGCCGCTATCCAAAATAAAAACATGTTTGTGGAATTAATGGAAGCGGTGAAAGTTTGTTCGCTGGGTCAGATTACCAAGGCCTTGTTTGAAGTAGGCGGGCAGTATAGAAGAAATATGTAAAACTATTGTGACAAAAAAGCTCTGCTTTCCAAGCGGGGCTTTTTTAGAATATTTAGCCACTATAATGTGGTTCTGTTCACCTAAGATTCTCCCAATACCATTTTACAGATTCCTTTATTCCTTTTGCAAGATTGTGACTCGGATTATAATTCAAAAGACTTTTTGCTTTATCAATGGATGCCAGAGAGTGTGGAATATCTCCAGCCCTTTCCGGACCGTACCTCACTTCCACATTTTTTATTGCAGGATCAAAGTTGCCAAGATGATTTTTGAGAAGCGAAATTAAATGATTCAAATCTGCCTGTTCCCCCACTGCGGTGTTAAACACTTCTCCAATGGCTTTTTTATTTGTGGTTAAAGCCGCCAGGTGATTCATCTGGATCACATTATCGATATATGTAAAATCGCGGGAATTGGTACCGTCACCATTGATCACAGGCGATTCGTGGTTCATAAAGGACTTAATGAATTTCGGAATAGCGGCAGCATAGGCTCCATCAGGGTCCTGGTTTCTCCCGTACACATTAAAATAACGAAGACCAATTATTTCCATTCCATAGTTTAAACCAAAAACATGGGCGTACAATTCATTTACATATTTTGTAACCGCATAAGGAGAAAGAGGTTTGCCTATAACGTCTTCTGTCTTTGGCATCACTTTAGAATCCCCATAAGTAGAAGAGCTGGCCGCGTACACAAAACGTTTTACTTTGGCATCTCTTGCGGCTATCAACATGTTGAGAAAACCAGACACATTTACTTCGTTAGTGGTAAACGGATCGTTCAATGAACGGGGGACAGATCCAAGAGCTGCCTGTTGCAATACGATATCAATTCCATCCACAACTTTCTTGCAGTCGCCAGGATTCCGAATATCGCCTTTAACAAAAATGAAATTCTTATTCGAGAGGAAGGGCGCAATATTTTTTTCTTTTCCGGTAGAAAAATTATCAAGGCAAACAACCTGGTTAGCATTCTGCAGAAGGTCATGAATTAAATTCGAGCCAATAAAACCTGCTCCACCTGTTACCAGGACTTTTTTTCCACTAATTTTCGGATAAGTCATTAAAAGGGATTCAGTGGGCAAAAGTAGTTTTTTTTGTTGAAACATTTGGCGGTGATTTACACCCTTTTATCTGACAAGATTTTATACCTTGTTGTAAAATACGAACGATGAAATCACGATCGTTAATCTTGTTTTTACTACTGTATTTTCACGGCAATGCGCAAAATACAAGGAGAGACATAGACTCTATTGAAAACATTGTAAAAACTACCCAGCACAATAATCGCCGGATCTCGGAGATGGCTATACTGGTGCAAAAATATTTTATAGCCGGAGAAGATAAAAAATCCAAAGTACTTTATGCTTCGGCATTAAAAGAAGCATTAGCTACCCGTTCAGATTCCGCACTTGGAATGCTTTACCATGTAAAGGGCAATGTGTTTTATTACGAATCGAAATTCGATTCCGCCCTGGTCTATTTCGAGAAAGCGGTAACGCTTCGCAAACGTATAAAAGACAATATCGGATTTTTAAAATCCAATGGAAATCTAGGCTCCATTTATTTTATGAATGGCGATTACGAGACCGCTTTACGGTATTATGAAGAGACTATGAAGACGGAAGCGGCGCTCGGTTTCGAGGAAGGGAAATATTTTTCGGTGCCCAATCTTGCCGCCATTTACCAGCGCTTAAAGATGTACGACAAAGCGTTGAGCCTCTTAAGAAAATCGGAAAAGATCTACGAGGGAAAACCTGCACAACTGGCCAGTGTTTACGATGGCCTGTCTGACGCGTTTGATGGAATAAAACAAACTGACAGTGCTTTAAAATATTCGTTTGCAGCGTTAAGCATTGCGCAGGAGCTTAAAGAAATCAGGGCTGAAAATCACGCCCATATTTCTATCGGCCTTCTTTATAATAAGCTGAAAAAGCCACACATTGCCAGGGAACATTTCCTGAAATCGCTTGAACTTTCAAAACTATTAAAAGACAAACGATACGAAATTGCCGCTCTGGGCAACCTGGCAGCTTTTGAAGTAGACAGCAACAGGACAGACAGCGCCCTAAAATACATTGAGAGAATTGTTCAGCTGAAAAAAGAACTCAACATTACAACCAACCAGGAAGATCTCGCGAAGTTGTTTGCTCAATATTATTTTAACAAGAAAGACTATAAAAGCGCTTACGAACAGCTTTACTTGTATGATAAATACACCGACAGCCTTTACAACATAGAAACGAACAGCCGGATTGCAGAGATCCAGGAGAAATACGAATCCGACAAAAAGGACAGGGAAAACCAGATCCTGCAACACGAAAATAAAACCTATAAAACAACGCGGAATTATCTCCTTGTTATTTTGCTGATTGCTTTAACGGCGGTAATCGGAGCAGTGTTCGCTTACCGGAAGATCAAACGTTCGAAAGAGCTAGTGATGAAACAAAAACATCTCATCGAAGAAAAACAAAAGGAGATCCTGGACAGTATCAATTACGCCAAACGCATTCAATATGCTCTGTTAGCCAGCGACAATCTTTTATCTAAACATCTTCCTTCTCATTTTGTATTGTTCCGACCTAAAGACGTGGTAAGTGGGGATTTTTACTGGGCCACTCCAAGCGCCGATGGCTTTATCTTCGTAACGGCAGACTGTACAGGCCACGGTGTTCCAGGGGCGTTCATGAGCCTTTTGAATATTAGTAAACTTAGCCAGGCGATTAATGAAAATAATATTATCCGGCCGGATCTTATTTTAAATGAAGTACGAAGCGAAATCATTGCCGCCCTGAATCCGGAAGGAAGTAAGGATGTCAGTAAGGACGGAATGGATGCCGTTGTATGCAAACTGGATCTTCCAAAAATGAGACTGCAGTTTTCTGCCGCCAACAATTCTTTTTACATTATCCGTAACGGACAAATCATTACCTGTAAGGCAGATAAAATGCCGGTTGGAAAAGGTCATGATGATAGTCTGATGTTCAGCTTTAATGAAATTGAACTTCATAAAGGTGACATGATCTATACCTTCACCGACGGTTTTGCAGATCAGTTTGGTGGACCGCTCGGAAAAAAATTCAAATACAAACAACTGGAAGAACTTCTGTTAAAAATCCACCTGCATTCCGTCGAAAGCCAGAAACAAACACTGGATGAGACCTTTACAGCATGGAAGGGTTCGCTGGAACAAGTTGATGATATGTGTATTATCGGTGTGAGAATATAAAAATTCACATTGTTTAACGATTTAATAATTAACTTATCCTAACATCAAACGTCATATCCATGGCACTTACTTTGCTACCTTTAATTAAAACTCCTTCATATGGAAACTTTAAAAAAAATAGCCTTGTGTATTGCAGTCATTTTCAGCAGCACCCTGGCTTATAGTCAAAGTGACTCGCTGGGTTTACCTGGCGACAACTTAGATTTAGAGGCCGTTTTATCTATTTTCAAAAACTCATCTTCAGTAGAAGAGTTTGAAAAGAAATTAAATTCTGCCAGCGATAAAGTAAACAACCTCGACCTTAACGGCGATGGGCAAGTTGATTATCTGCGCGTCGTTGAATCGGGGAAAGATGATTTTCGCTCCATAGTTATTCAGGCGCCAATAAGTAAAACAGAATCCCAGGACGTAGCCGTAATTGAAATTGAAAAGCGCGGTGAAAAAACAGCCCATATCCAGATCGTTGGAGACGAATCGCTGTATGGTAAAGATTACATTATTGAGCCGAGAGATCAAAAGAGTACAGCACAAAAATCTGCAACAAGCAATGATGACGCGTATGCAAGCAGTTCCGAAAAGAGCGAACGCCGGTCCAATAACGATTACGATGACAACGGTTCAGGCGGATCAAACGTAACCATTGTGAATGTCTGGGGCTGGCCGGCAGTTTCTTATATGTACGCTCCGAGTTATGTTTTCTGGGTGTCTCCCTGGTATTGGGGCTACTGGCCCGGCTGGTATTCTCCATGGGCGCCTTATGGTTACTATTATTATCACAGAGCTTGGATTGGTTACAATTATGGATTCTACGGATACAGAACTCATTACTATCGTTTTCCGCATGTCCATCATCATTATTACAGTCGCCGTGTCACTTCTCCTTATGTTCAGAAAACGGCGCCAACATACCAGCGGCGCCAGGCAGTTACGTCTAATCCAAACAGAACGCGCATTAACCGGTCGGGCAATGGTGCCAGTGGCACGAATAGAGTTAGCGATAACAGAAAACGCGAACAGGCGCAACCCGCAAATCGTGGCGGATCTGAGAGGGTGAAAACTGGCGAAAATCGCGTAACCAGACCAAGTCCTTCTGGCAATACCCGGGTCAATCGTGGTAATCCTGAATCACACAGAGTTAAGTCCGGAAGTAACAGAGTTCAACAAAGTCCTGCCAATCGTCAATCCGGAACCATGCAACGCGGAGGCGGCAGTCCAGGCGGATCAAACCGTAGTGGAAACCAAGGCGGGGGAGGCGGTAATTCCGGTGGCGGCGGCGGAAATCGCGGAGGCGGCGGGGGACATCGCAGGTAAAGAAAAAATTAAAATTAAAGCCATATTTTTGAATATGGCTTTTTTAATATTGCTCCGGGGTTTGCCAGGAAGTGGAAAATCCACGCTTGCAGAAATTCTCAGCGAAAACTCAAAATATCCCGTGTACAGTATAGATTCTTATTTCACCAATCCCCACACAGGAGAATATGTTTTTGACTTTAGTAAAAATCACCTGGCTTATAAAAACTGTGAAGCGGAAACCCGCAAGAGCATGGAGTCCGCGGCCAACAAGATATTTGTAGACAATACCTTTACCCTGGAATGGGAAATGGAGCCTTATTTTAAAATGGCTTCAGAGTTCAAATACAAGGTTTTTGTCGTCACGGTTGAAAACAGGCATAAAGGACAAAATATTCACAACATCAGTCGTGAACAACTTGAAAAGATGGCTGAAAAATATAAGGTGGTACTTCTTTAAATAGCAGCTAATTAGTTACATTGCGTGTATCTTTTCCATAAGAATTCATTATAGTGTTACCTATGAAATACCTTACATTATCCTGCTTTATTTTTTTTATGTCCGGCCTTTATGGCCAGACTACCGATGCCAATGGAAAAAAACAGGGCTACTGGAAGAAAAGAGACGATAAGAATCACCTTTTATACGAAGGGGAATTTAAGGATGATAAACCCGTAGGCAAGTTCAAATATTATTATCCAAACGATTCTGTCCGCGCCATTATGACTTTTAAAGACGAAGGGCGGAGTGCCTACGCCCGCTTGTTTCATATGAATGGTAAACGCATGGCAGAAGGCAAATACATCAACAAGGAAATAAAAGACAGTGTGTGGACCTATTACGATGAATTGGGAACACTTCTTTCGAAAGACACGTACAAAAATGGCAAGAAAAATGGTCTGAGCTACGTTTATTTTCCGGAAGGCGATGTATCTGAACAAAGAAATTATAAAGATGATCTTGAAGATGGTTCCTTTGTAGACTATTTTGATGCCAAAGCTGTGAAATCAAGGCGTACTTACATAAAGGGCAAACTGGAAGGAAGAGTAAGTTATTATTATCCTAACGGTGTTGAAGTTGCCGCAGGGTACTATAAGAATGGGGAAAAGAATGGCCCCTGGATCTACAAAACCCAAAGCGGAAAAATCCGTGAAAAAGAACTCTATAAAAACGGGATACTAGCTTCCCCGAAAGAAACCGAGGCTTTTTTCTCCAAAAATAAGGTGGAAGAAAAAAAGCCCGAGCCGGCCAAGCCCCCTACAACAACTACGGGCAAAAAGCCTGGTTGAAAGCGGTTTCCGGGTTAAATATCAAAAATTAACGTTAGTCCCTTCCCGGCTTTTTTTAGAAAGGCCTTATTATTCGTACCTTTACAGCCCGTTAAGAAACGGTGATGGTATGAGCAAGCATGGTAAAGTATTAGTAGCAATGAGTGGCGGTATCGACAGCAGCGTTACTGCAATGATGCTGCATGAGCAGGGCTATGAAGTTGTGGGGATTACCATGAAAACCTGGGACTATGAAAGTTCAGGCTCCAGCAAACGCGAAACAGGTTGCTGCAGCCTGGATAGCATTAACGATGCGCGCTCTATGGCGGTGAACTTCGGTTTTCCGCATTATATTCTCGATATCCGTGGGGAATTTGGAGAGTTTATCATTAATAATTTTGTAGAAGAATATCTTGCAGGCAGAACGCCTAATCCCTGCGTTTTGTGCAACACCCATATCAAATGGGATGCCCTGTTAAAAAGAGCCGACATGCTCGACTGTGAATTTATCGCAACCGGGCATTATGCACGTGTAAGAGACGAAAATAATCGCCGCGTTGTTTACAAAGGTCTGGATCAGACAAAAGATCAAACCTATGTATTGTGGGGGCTCAGCCAGGAAAGCCTGAAGAGAACTATGTTCCCTTTGGGAGGTTTTAAAAAAACAGAAATCAAACAAATGGCAAAGGATGCCGGGTTTTTTGATCTGGCTAACAAAAGCGAAAGTTATGATATCTGTTTTGTGCCAGACAATGATTACCGTGCTTTCCTGAAACATCGCATGCCAGACCTCGAAGCAAAAGTAGAAGGCGGAGATTATATTTTTAAAGGCAAAGCGGTAGGAAAACACAGAGGGTATCCATTCTATACCATCGGCCAGCGCAAAGGTCTTGATATAGCGCTTGGTGCTCCTGTATTTGTGAAGGAAATAATTCCGGAAAGCAATACTGTTGTTTTGGGCGACAAAGAAGACCTGGAAGAGAATCATCTCCAGGTGCGCGATTTTAACCTGATAAAATACCAAAGCCTGCCAGAAGATTTTGTTGGGCTTACCAAGATTCGGTATAAAGACGCCGGCACCCTGGCAACCATTAACACGATAGACAATAAACTGGATGTGATCTTTCATGCCCCTGTAACAGGTGTAGCTCCTGGTCAAAGTGCCGTTATTTATGAAGGAGAAGACCTTGTTGGCGGTGGTTTTATTGATCGTAAAAAGCCTCTATTTTAGCGATTTTCGAACATCAAACCGTTAAATACTAGCAGTTCCGCAGGTTTGATTTTTAGCATTAATGCGCTAAATTTACCATTCTAACTTCTTTGTAAAATCCTTATGAAAAAAGCGTATGTATTTCCGGGTCAGGGTTCCCAGTTCCCAGGAATGGGGAAAGACCTTTACGATAACAATCCAGATGCAAAACAGCTTTTTGAAAAAGCAAACGATATTCTTGGGTTCAGAATCAGCGATACTATGTTCTCGGGAACTGAAGAGGAACTTAAACAAACCAAGATCACTCAACCTGCAGTATTCCTTCATTCAGTGATCATTGCCTCAACCCTTGGCGATACATTTAAACCGGATATGGTTGCAGGCCACTCTTTGGGCGAATTTTCGGCATTGGTTGCCAATAAAACCCTGAGTTTTGAAGATGGTTTGAAACTGGTGTATAAACGCGCACTTGCCATGCAAAAAGCTTGCGAGATCAATCCAAGCACTATGGCCGCTATTTTAAACCTCGACGATAAAGTGGTAGAAGATATCTGTGCGGAGATCACCAAATCTGGTCATATAGTGGTAGCAGCAAATTATAACTGTCCGGGCCAACTTGTTATTTCAGGAAGCATAGAAGGTATAAATATTGCTTGCGAAAAGATGAAAGCAGCAGGCGCGAAAAGAGCTTTGGTGTTACCGGTTGGTGGTGCATTCCATTCACCTTTAATGGAGCCTGCCCGCGTAGAACTGGAAGCTGCCATTAACAGCACTACTTTTAATACGCCTATTTGCCCGATCTATCAAAATGTTACTGCAAGTGCGGTTTCAGATCCGGCAGCGATAAAAAAGAATTTAGTAGCTCAGTTAACTGCCCCGGTTAAATGGACACAAAGTGTTCAACAAATGGTTAGTGATGGAGCAACGCAGTTTGTTGAAGCTGGCCCGGGAAAGGTTCTGCAGGGCCTGGTTAAAAAAATAAACTCAGGCATGGAAGCCCTGAGCGCTTAAAAACTATGAGATCACTTTTTATAGCCCTTACATTTGTTATTGCTCTTCCGGGCTTTGCCCAGAAATTATTTAAGGGTGTAGGCGTTTTTGGCGCATTAACGGTTTCCAAACACGAATACAAAAACCTGGACACAGATAAAAAAGACACCACATATACCTACAAGCACTTTTATCCTCAAAGTCACGTTTCGAAAGAATTTTTAAACTGGGGAGCAGGGATTTTTCTTGAGTTATCAAGACGCAGTGATATCCGCTGGCAAACGGAACTGGAGTACATGAACAAAGGCGCTAAAGAATTGCTCATAGAGAATTTTTACACAGGAACGAACAACAACGCGTATGTAAACAACAAACTCACATACATTCAATGGAACAACTATATTAAATTTTATAACCCCATTTTTGCTTCGGCTCACTGGTATTTTATGGCCGGTGTGCGGTTAGAATATTTGTTTAAAAAGGCTGCTAGTACTTACCCGGATGTCATTGCTGCATTTCCAAAATTCTGGTTCAGCGGTGATCTTGCCCTTGGGTATGAATTTCCTGTTACCGAAAAGATTGGCGTCTTTATTGAGCAACATTGGAATCCAGACATTATCCCGCATACATTTAATGGCAACACCCGCGTAAGAGCAAGAAGCTTCGAAACCCGCGTTGGCCTTGTATTAAGACCACGGAAAAGAAGAATAGACGATTGCAACGCACCGGTTTATAAAGGTCCCGCATATTAACAGAGAAGCTATGGTAATGACAAAAGACGTTTTGTATTCACTCACCAAAGGCGGTTATGCGCCCCAGGAAGAGATGCTGGAAGTTGCCCGTAAGAAAGGCAAGTTGTATATCGGTATCCCAAAAGAAATTGCTTTCCAGGAAAACAGGGTTCCGTTGGTTCCGGATGCAGTGGCTCTGCTCGTTAATAACGGACATCGTGTGGTGATTGAAGCTGGTGCGGGAAAGGCTGCGAGTTTTGATGATACAGATTACAGCGAAGCAGGCGCAGAGATCGTTTATTCTCCGAAAGATGTTTATAAAGCGGATGTGATCTTTAAGATTGCTCCACCTACGTTGGAAGAGATCGAGATCATGCAGCCAAAACAAACGCTGTTCAGTGCGCTGCAGCTCCCTGTTCAACCACAGGATTTTCTTAAAAAACTGATCTCTAAAAAATTAAACTGCATAGCTTTTGACCTTATTCTTGATGAAGCCGGAATTTTCCCGGTGATCAGGGCCATGGGTGAAATTGCAGGCGGCACAAGCATTACCATTGCTGCAGAATTACTCAGCAACGTAAACAATGGTGTTGGTTCGATTCTTGGAGGTATCAGTGGGATCTCTCCAACCGAAGTAATAATTATTGGTGCGGGAACCGTTGGTGAATTTGCAGCGCGTGCCGCTATAGGATTAGGCGCAACAGTAAAAATATTCGACAACTCCACTTCCCGCCTTCGCAGGCTGCAAAGTCAGCTAGGCTCCCGCGTATTTACCTCGGTAATTATTCCCAAAGTTCTCGAAAAACATTTAAAAACAGCCGACGTAGCAATCGGCGCGCTTCGTGCTACCCGTGGCCGCACGCCATGTGTTGTAACCGAACGGATGGTCAGCGAAATGAAAACCGGCTCTGTGATTATTGATGTAAGTATTGACCAGGGCGGCGTTTTCGAAACATCTGAAATTACAAACCACACGCATCCTGTATTTAGAAAACACGGTGTGATCCATTACTGTGTTCCAAACATCAACAGTCGTGTTGCCCGTACTGCCTCTTACGCCTTAAGCAACATCTTCTCCCAGATCATGCTAAGCATGGGAGATGAAGGAGGCTTTGATGGCATTGTAAGAAAAGATTCGGGGCTGAGAAACGGTGTGTATATTTATAACGGTATTTTAACCAACCAATACCTTGGGGAAGCATTCCATCTGCCATTTAAGGACATCAATTTATTGATGGCGGCTATCTGAGAATATATTTATAAAACGAAAAAAGTCGTCGCAATTTGGTGACGGCTTTTTTTCGTTAGCTATTGCTTTACCAATTTATAATACTTCCTGAATTTATTATCATTAATTTCCAGATAGTATATTCCGCTGGGATATTTACTTATATCTAAACTATATTTTTCTGACTTAGTGTTTTCATACAAAATTCTTTTACCCGTAAGATCACATACAGCAACCGTAGTTTCGAACCCACTCAGACCTTCCATGCAAAAAATCCCGTCCCCGGGATTAGGAAACACATTTATCTGGTGCAATTTTTCAGTCTCAACCATTCCTGCACATTCCAGCACGGTAATAGCAATTACATTTGTATCTATGCAATTAAATCCCGCTATCCCCACTACTGTGTACGTTTTACTAATAGCAGGACTTACTGTGGCGGAGGAAAAACCTGCTGGTAAATTGTTGTCGCCATACCAATCGTAGTATTGATACTGGCCCTGAGCCAAAATATATGAAGATTCTCCGGCACAGATAGTGTCAGGAGATGCCGTCAGGGTTATCTGTGGTACAGGCTGAACCGCAACCGAAGTGGTGGCCTCCCTTGAGCAGCCGTTTGTGTATGTCTTTGTAACGGAATAACTCGTGCTTACTAAAGGTGTTACGGGCATTGTGAAACTCGTGGTAACAGTGTTCATTCCTTGCGAACTTACCCAGGAATAGGTGTAGCCCGACATGGAGCCACCGGCCACGATAAGATTTACAGAAGCTCCCGGACATACTGGGCTCTGAACCCCGCTAACGCTAATTGCAGGCATACTAAATACATTTAGTGTAATGACTGTTGATGTAGAACAACCAGTTAATGAATTTATGCCAACTCCATTAATAGGAGAATTAAATGTTACATTTTGTATGATGTTTTGTGATGGCACATAGAGATCGGCCCCGGTGAGGGAAATAGTTACTGTTGCCGGGGCGCAGATTACTCCAGTTGGTGTAATGCTCACTCCTAATGTAGGGGTATTTTGTCCCAGACTACACGGTTTGGTGATTTGCAGATCGTCCCATTTCAGGTAAGGCACATTGCCTCCTCCCGTACTTGTTGCTCCAACACTAACATAATATGAACCTGAATTGGCCGGAGAAAATGTACCGGTCAGAGCTGCGTAACTTGTATTTGTAATTGTACCTGCAGCCGACACTATATTCACCATACCAATATTTGATTGATTCGGTCCATATCCTAATGAAATGTTAGACCAGTCACTTGAGCCAGCAGAACTTACCGCATAATAAACGGTTATTGAATAAGCGACGCCGGCACTTAACTGAATGCTCCTGGAATAAAAATAACTCGTTCCGGCAGGTGAGTTAAAGAAGCTGGCATGTTTGCCGGTAACAGGCGACACCCCACTGGTAAAAGTGAGGCATGTAACGCTTGGGTTGCTTGCCGTCCAGCAAACAGGGAACTCGTTTGTGAGCACTATACTTTGAAAATCTTCCAGATATGGGACGGATGCTGGTGTTGTACATTGTGCATTAATGTCAAAATAAATAAAACACAAAAATGCAATTGAAAGACTGATACGCTTTTCCATGCTTTTGGGATTAATTGGGTTAATCAAATTTAAACAAAAAAGCGCATTTTAGCGCCTTCATGTAATGTTGAATATCAGAACGAAACGGTCCTGATGCGTCTTCCTTTACTTCGTGTAAACCGCGATTTAATTGCCAGACCGTAAGTAAGGTTAATGGAAATGTAAGAATCTTTATTGTCAGGATTTCCCCTCGGGGCTTTGTTCAAATTGTTACCCATTCCGTCATCATGCCAGCCATAATTTCCTTCCATTCCCGCAGGTTGTTTTGTCACCTCTGGATTTCTGTTAGAAAGAGATGCGGCAAGATTGCTAGGCAATTCAGAAGGATTTTTGTAAGTGGTAGACACATCGTCAAGGTAATCTGTATTGGTGTATCTCCAGTTTACTTCGAGACCAATGCGGTGAGCCCTGCGACGTTTGTTAAGCGTTACGTAAAAACCAAGCCCTAAAGGCACACAGTATCCGAATCTGGAATATCTTACCCCTTCGGTTCTCACAGGCTGGAGCGCCACCCACGACCCCTGGTAATAGGTTTTAGGGTTGTGATAAAAACCTCCAATACCAACAAACATATAACCAGTTAAAAATAAACTCGTCCTTGGATAAAGACCAACAGGTTTTTGAGGATTATAGAACAGCCAATTTAGTGTGGCTTCTACATCATAAATGTCATTTCGGAAACTTAAATTCCGGTAGCGACGACCTGGATTAGTGGATAGCTTATCGTCGCCCGAAATACGTAAATAATTGAAAGAAAGTCTTGCTGCAAGGGAAGGATGAAATTTATAACGCATGTAAACGGTTTCGTTCCAGCGCGTTTTGGCGAGTTTCAGATCCAGCAACCAGGGACGGGCCGCAGCCTGACGACCACCCATTTCACCCAGATAGTTTGATACTCCCGTCGCTATCCCAATTTCAAAACGATATCCTTTTTGCGATTTTGAGGGCAGGACATGGAGAAATAGGATCGCTATAACAAGTACTAAGTGCCTGATATTAGTTAAGATTCCCAGTTTTTCCACAGGCCTCAAATATATACATTTTTGTTAAATCCACAGGCGGAACCACGATAAATTGAAGTAAAAAACATGCTGGTTTTCAGCACTAAAGCAAAGAAAATTGCTCTTTTCAGTCGATTTTCTTCTTTAGAAGAATATAAACCGGGAAATGGTCGCTGTAACCGCCCGAATAAACACCCCCGCTATAGGTACGATACGGGTAGCCCTTAAAATTGCCGGTCGCAACTCTCAAAAAGTTTTTATTGTAAATTCTAACATCGGAAAATTGCCAGCTTTTTTGATCGCCGCTTAAAAAAGAGCCACTTAACAGGATCTGGTCAAAAAGATTCCATCGGTCTCTCCATGCCAGGGTTCCGATTCCTTTTTTGAAAGGACCCTCCATGGGATTAAAAAATAAACCTGACTTTGTTATCTTCTCTACGCTTTTATCAATCGGATCGTCGTTAAAGTCTCCCATCACAATAATTTTCGTTTTCGGCGCTGCCTTCCGAATACTGTCACAAATTTGTTTTGCTTTCATCGCAGCAGAAATACGGTTTGGACGACTGTTTATTTCTCCTCCCCGCCTCGATGGCCAGTGATTCACTAAAATTACGAGCTCCTCATTTTGTAACTGACCTCTTACCAGTAGGATGTTACGTGTCTGGTGAGAAGTATCCACAACCATAGGTACCTTGAAAGCTGCGGAGCCCGACACTTTGAAAAAAACAGGACTGTAAATAAGCGCCGGATCTATGCCCCGGGAATCAGGACCTTCAATAATCAAAAATTCGTACGCCCGGGCTTTTAACCTGGAGGATTCAACCAAATCTCTGAGCACGGATTTATTTTCCACTTCACATAAGCCTAGGATCGCCAGGCCTTCTTTTACCTCCTCTATTGCCATATTGCTTATTACCTCCGACAGCCGGTCGATTTTTAGATGATATTTTGCGCTGTCCCAGCGATTGGAACCCAAGGGCGTAAACTCGTTGTCGTTTTTCAGGGGATCATCCAAAGTATCGTAAAGATTCTCAACGTTCCAGAACCCAATGGCGGACACAAAACCAGAGTTTTGTGAAAAAAAATGCGTAACAGAGAAAAACGTAAGAAATATAAATACACTGGTTTTCATCGGACCCCTTAAACATACAAAAAGCAATTTTATTTTGGTCGTTAACTAAATCGCTTTTGTGCTCCACCCTTTTGTCTAGGTCTAAAAGTTAAACCTGGGCTGGCGCATTTGGTTACATTTATTCACCCTCTTTTATGTTGTGTAGAATTTTACTTCCTGTTATTCTGCTCTCATCGCTTAAACTAGTCGCCCAACGCGACACTCTTGCTTTATTGCCTGACAAAAAAGATAGTCTGAATTTTTTTATAGATGTTCCTTTATTTAATACCAGCGCTGATATGTCAGGTTCTGAGTCCGGACAGCAGGACATGGTAGCTTTGCTCCAGGCCAGTAAAGATGTTTTTACTCAATTTGCCGGGGGACAATGGAGCATAGCACAGTTCAGACTAAGGGGCTATGCCTCTTCAGAACAACAAATTAGTGTTAATGGAATGGGAATTTATAATCTCGAAAATGGTTCAAGTTCATGGAGCAACTGGGGTGGCCTAAACGACGTAACCAGGTTTACGGAAACGCGTTTTGGGCTTGGACCCGGCAGGTATGTGTTCGCAAGTGCCGGTGGATATACAAATATCGATTCACGCGCTTCTGTTTTTAAAAAAAACACCCGTTTTGGTTATTCCTATTCAAATAGAATTTTCAGGAATCGCATGATGTTCACTCATAGCACAGGAGCCACGAAAAAAGGTTGGTCGTTAACCGTATCGTTCTCATCACGTAATGGAAATGAAGTTTACAACCCCGGCACCTACTTTAAAGCAAACTCATTTTATACATCTGTCGGAAAAACATATGGTACCAAACACGAAATAAATTTATCCGCATTTGTAGCGCCGACAGAACAAGGCCGCGTAAACGCCGCAACTAAAGAAACATTCGATTTATCCGGCTCTAATTATTACAACAGTGCCTGGGGATATCAAAACGGAAAAATCAGGAACGCAAACGTTAGTAAAAGTTCCCGGCCAACAATAATTCTTAACGATATTTATTCGCCGAACAAACGTTCAAGGCTGTCAGTAAGCCTGATGTACAGTTTCGGGAAAACCAAATCATCCGGACTTAATTTCTATGACGCACCAAATCCGAGACCGGACTATTATGCTTATTTGCCGAGTTATTATTATATGAATGGAGACAGCGCCCGGGGAAATGAAAGATCTCTTTTATGGCAAAATGATGTGAATACAAGACAGATCAATTGGGATGAACTTATTAGCATGAACCAGGCGAATCTATATTCCGATCCTCACGTAGTGGGTCAGAATCCAAATACCACAGAAACGCGTGCACGTTACATTATAGAAAACAGGGTAAACGATATAAAAAATGCTGCTTTCAATACGGTGTACACATTTCGCAAAAATTATTTTGTGTGGAGCCTGGGCGCGAGTTTTAATCTTTATAAAGTAAGAAAATACAAGGAGCTTGAAGATCTTCTTGGTGCAAGTTTCTGGATTGATGTTGATCAATTCGCGGAGGGTTTGGGTATTGACGAAACCATACAACAAAACGACATTGACAATCCCAACCGGAAAGTAAAAAAAGGAGATAAGTTTGGTTACGATTATACCTTAAATATTAAACGTTCCGAACTGTGGTCACAATTCGAATACAGTTTAAAAAAAACTGAAATATACGTCGCGGCAACTATTGGCAACTACTCCGTTCAGCGTAATGGTTACATTGCCAACGGTAAATTTCCAGACAACAGCAAAGGAAAGAGCGAGAAGTTAAACTTCATGAATCCCGGAGCGAAAGCAGGGTTCACCTATAAGATTAATAATAGAAATTTTTTTAGGTTCAATATACTGGCACAAAGCCGGGCGCCCAAGGCCGACCATCTTTTTATATCGCCTGACACACGCAATGAAACGATTTCAAATCCCGGAAACGAAAGCGTTTTTTCCTACGATCTGAGCTACATTGTTCAGCAGTCCAAATTTAAATTCCGGTTGACAGGTTATTACACAGAAATAAAAAACCAGGTCTGGTTACGGAGCTACTGGCATGATGCATACAACACCTTTGTAAATGTAATTATGACGAAGGTGAACACCACGTGTGAAGGCCTTGAACTGGGCCTGGAAAAAAACCTTAATGCCAAACACTCCGTGCAGGCTGCATTAGCTTTGGGACAGTATTTCTATTCTGGCAGGCCAACACTTGAAGCCTGGCAGGATAATAACAGTAAAGTATTATTTAATGGAAGGCAGGTGTATCTGAACAATTACAGACTTGGAAATTCTGCTCAAACACTTGCCGGAATCGGTTATCGTTACAATGGAAAAAAATACTGGTTTACAGGTTTAAATTTTAATTATTGCGCAAACATTTACAGCGACATAAATCCGGAACGGAGAACTGGTGAGGCTACAGATAAATATCTTCAAAGTGAAAGCGAAATTGCCGCCGAAATAATAAAACAGGAGAAGCTTCCGGCCTTTTATTACCTGAATCTTAACGCGGGAAAGATCTGGCGCGTGAAAAAGAAATATCCTTTACAACTTAACCTTAGCATTAACAATCTACTAAACAACAAAGACATCCTGATAAATGGAACTGAACAACTGCGTTGGGACGAAGGCAACATTGCAAAATTTCCAAACAAGTACAATTACATGACCGGCAGAACCTTTCTAATTAATCTCTCTCTTAGTATATGATCAAAAAAATAATTTCCATACTGATTATCGTTGTCGTGATAACGTCGTCCTGTGAAAAAAAATATGACACACCGCCATACAAGGGCGCGGATGACGGATCAAAACTCAGCATTGAAAAAATAAAAATGCGGGTTCCAAACACGAACAGCTTATTTAAATTCGCACAAGGAGATTCGAACTTATATTGTACGGTAACTGCCGATGAGTCGAGCGGAAATCTCTTCAGGCAGGCCTATGTGAAAGACGAAAAAGGTGGAGCCCTCTTATTGAACCTTACCAGCTCAGGTGGCTTGTATACGGGTGATCATATCCGAATCAACCTTAACAACCTATATGTGATTAATGCCGGCAATATGATCTCAATCGATTCCATTGATGCACATAAAAGCATTGTAAAATTATCTTCGGGCAATATTGTTCTACCGAAATCAGTGACAATTTCAGATATCCTGAACCATACAGATTTGAATGACCCTCTAAATATGCAGTCGCAACTCGTGGAGATTAACAGCGTAGAGTTTGATACCAGTAGCAGAAATAAAGCGCTGGGCGATGCGATTGGAAAAACATCTTACACCAGAAAGCTCACGAACTGCGCGTTTCAACAACTCAGCGTACGAACAAGTGGTTTCGCGAATTTCGCCTCCAAACTCTGCCCGGGAGGGAGTGGAAAAATAACAGGAATCATTTCGCAATACGACAATAACATGCAGTTGACGCTGAGGCAGTATGGTGACATTCAAATGCCAAACGTTGCGTGCACTTCTGTAAGCAACACTCCCAATACAAGTACTTTTGTGTTAGCGGCTCCTGTTGCTTCGCTCTACGAGCAATTTAATGCCGTGAATTCAAATTCAGATTTGAGTTCTCCGGCCTGGATAAATTACAACCAGATAGGATCTGTTAAGTGGAAAGGTGACTTGATCATGCCTTCTTATAAAGCTGCAAAGGCCACTGCTTTTAATAGTGGAAATGCTACAAATGTTATCTGGCTTATCAGTCAACCTATCATTTACAACAGCAGTCTGAATTTTTCGTTTAGCAGCGGCTTTGTGTATTGGGACTCCGGTCATCCTGATGCCCTAACGGCTTATGTTTCCACTAACTTTAACGGGAAGAATTTTATAAGCGCCAACTGGACAAAAGTAAGTTCGGCTCTGTATGCGGATGGTACTGGCAGTCAATACACCGGACCCGCTGGATTGAAAGCCTCGGGCAGTATCCCCCTCCAATCGATTAGTATTCTAAATGGTTATTCAGGAAATTTTTGCATTGCGTTTAAATACAATGGTACTTCGCAACACAATTCAACTATTTACTTAGACGATATAAAAGTTCAGTAGTATTCCGGTCATCCCAGCAGAACTTTTTTAGTCTGAGCAAGAATATCATCCACTTTCTGGCGTGTGTCTGCCTCTGCATAAACACGTAATACTGGCTCTGTACCGCTTGCACGGATCATCATCCAGGTATTATCGTCGAAGAAATATTTGTAACCATCGAGATCGTCTACACGCTGTACTTTGTAAGAGCCAAACTCTTTATAAGCACCATTTTTGCAGTTATTAAGGACTTTTTCTTTGATAGTGTCATTGATGTGCAAATCATTACGATCGAAGCAGAATGGACCAGTAATAGCATATACTTCGTCAATCAGCTGCTGAAGGCTTTTTCCGGTTTTTGCCATAAACTCCCAGATGGTAAGTCCCATCCAGATCCCGTCACGCTCAGGTATGTGTCCTTTAATGGCAATTCCTCCGCTTTCTTCTCCACCAACAAGCACATCTTCGTTCACCATGATATTGCAAATGTATTTAAAACCAATCTTCACCACATCGAGAGGCAAACCATAATGCTCACACATATTCTTGATACGTACGGTTGTGCTAAATGCAACTGCCACTTTTCCTTTTTGGTGTTTATATTTTACCAGGTAATGGATAAGCAACAAAATGATATGATGAGAATCTACAAAGTTCCCTTTGTCATCATATAGTCCGATCCTGTCGGCGTCGCCATCGGTTGCCAGACCGCAAGAGATCTTACCATTAGATTTAATAAAATCGCTGAACTCCTTTAAATTTTTGTGAATGGGTTCAGGAGCCTGACCGTGAAAACCAGGATTGTGATCGCAGTGTAGTTTATGAATATCAGGGAACAGGCGCATCATTACACGTTGTCCCGCTCCAAACATAGCGTCATAAGCCAGGTTTAACTTTGAGTTTTTTATGGCATTGAGGTCAAAATTATCCTGAACATGTTTGATGTACATATCTTCCAGGTTAATAATCTCCAACATGCCTTTGTTCTTAGCCGCCGCAAGATCTTCATTCTTCCATTTAGAATCTGCCGCTTCAGGAATCATGTTTTCAATCTCCTGAACCTTTTCTGGTCCAAGCGGTCCGCCGTATGAACCCTTAATTTTGTACCCGTTGTACGTATGAGGGTTGTGACTTGCAGTAATAATAATTCCAAGATTAGCGTTTATTTTTACCGCACCCAATGAAATCATCGGTGTGCTGATAAATCCTTCGGCCAGGTGCACTTTAACGCCATGTGCTATAAATGTTTTTGCAGCTGTATCAGCAAATAACTCGCCTCCAAAACGACAATCGTGTCCGAGCACGATAACCGGATTCTTATGTTGTTTCAATAACCACTTTGCAGTGGCTTCTGTTACACGGGCTACATTGTCTACTGTAAAATCAAGGGCGATAATAGCTCTCCAACCGTCAGTTCCAAATTTAATCTTAGTCATACTTTTCAATAAGGGTATCAAAATTATGAAAAATTCGCCAATCATAAGCCTTTGGTTGTTAGGCAGATCGCCTGAACCTTCCGGATTTCAACCGGGCATGTATTTTGCTAACTTTGTTATATGCCTTTACGCAACGCTGCAATACTTATCTTTCTGATTTTGCTTGTATTTCAGATTCCTGCCCAAAAAAGCCTCCGTGTAAGCTATTCACGCTTTGGAAGGCCGGTAACGCGTGACATATTCATAAATGATCGGTTTGACTACAAATTAAAAGGCTCTCATAAGTTCAGAAGCAGCACAGTTGCGAATCTTAACGACACAGTAATTGTTATGGCAAACGACTCCCTGATTCCTTTATCCCGACTAAAAGCCATTCGTATTCATAAAAACAAATATCACCTGAAGCTTTTCCAAAATATTTTTCTTTTCGGGGCCGTTGGTTATCCTGCTCTTGTGGGAGTAAACTACCTGATTGTACCCGATAGTGAAGGCTGGACGGAAAAAACCGCAATAGTATCCGGCTCATTTTTGTTAGCTGCAGCAATTATGCATGAGCTCAACATCACGCGTTTGAGAATTAACAAGCGTAAACACCTGGTGGTTCTTGACCGCAATTACGAAAATTTGGGCAACCAGTAGTCACAACTATCTTCAACACCCGATTAGAAACTTGTAGCAAAAACTGTTTAAACGGTATTAAGAATAATCTTCTTTGTTTATTTTAGCACCACTGTAGCTAATATTGTGAAGACAAGGTTCTCAGTTCTGTTTTGCTTGCTCCTGTTCAAATCCTTCAGCCAGGTGGACAGCACAATCACCCTGACATTTGATTTTAATGATCATGTCATAGAAGAAAAGAATCACAAAACGACACCTACTTTTTATGGCGTTCAGTTATGTACCGACAGGTTTGGAAATGAAAGATCGGCGGTGTTGATGCGTGGAGACCGCGCGTGCTACCTGAGTTTGGGAACTTCTAAACTCCTTAAATCGCCCAATATGAGCATTTCGTTTTGGGTAAATCTATACAGAAGGAATTACCAAGGTACCGGCAACATCGACAATCCTTTGATTGTGATAAAAAACGGACCGGGTGAGGACTTTATTAACGCTATTGCAGTAATATACAATCCACGGTTCGATCGCGTGGGTGTTAATTCCACCAAAGACTCAACGTACGACGTTGTTGCGATGGACGACAAAATCTTTGAATTCAACAAATGGCACCATTTTGTTGTAGTGTGCAATAATTACTACCTGGCTTTGTACGCCGATGGTGTGCTAAAACAAAAAACGCGGAAGAGCTTTGAAACAAAATTTTTAGAAACAGATTCCATGGTTGTCGGCCATACTGCGTCAAAGAAGAATGAAAGAATGTCGATTGGAGAATTTGATGACATACAGATTTTTAACCGCAGTCTTTCCGACCAGGAGATCAAGGCTTTATACGAAGCTCCGAATCCGAATGAATTTAGAAATAAACTCAACACTTTCTTCAAAATAAGTGGAGTTGTTGTTCTTATTGCCTGTATTATTTTAGTTTTCAATTACCGTAATAAAAGGGCCCTCAAAATACAAAAACAACAGTTTGAACTGTTAGCGCGTATTTCGGAACTTGAATTAAAAGTCATTAAAACACAAATGAACCCGCATTTCATTTCCAACAGTCTTGCGGCCATACAAGGTCTGATCCTTCAAAACGATATAGATAGAGCAAGCCAGTATCTCGCTAAATTCAGTTATTTCATGAGACAAGTGCTTGAATACTCTGAAAAAAATTATGTTAGCGTTGATGAAGAGATTGCGATTATCAAGCTAAACGTAGAACTGGAACAGCTCCGGTTTAAAAACGACTTTCTATTTGAAGTGATCATAGAAAATGATCTTCGTCCGGAAGATTTTTTGATTCCCTCCCTCATCACGCATCCTTTTATTGAAAATGCCATTTGGCACGGTTTGCTGCCCCTGGAGGAAAGGGCTCCAAGGTTAAAGGTGATTTTCTATAAAAAAGGAAACGACACCTTCCTTGCAATTGTGGACAATGGAGTAGGCAGAGCAATTAAAAGCGAAATCCCCTCCCGGAAGTCTATCGGAACCAGTTTAGCCAGTGATAAAATTGACAGTATTAATCTGCTTAGAAATAACAGCGATTTTAAACTCGAGATTATTGATCTTTTCGACGAAAACAAAAAACCTTGCGGAACCAGGATTGAAATACGTTTAACCAGTAATGCATATTGAATGATTCCCACTCTTTTAATAGATGACGAAGGGCATAACAGAATCACTTTAAGAACCCTTCTTGAAAAACACTGTGATAACATTCGAGTGATCGATGAAGCAAAAGACGTTCCCGAGGCCTTTGAGAAAATAAACCGACTCAAACCACGTTTGGTTTTTCTCGACATAAAAATGCCTAAGAAGAATGGCTTCGACCTTCTAAAGATGTTCGATCAAATTAATTTTGAAGTAATTTTTGTAACTGCTTTTAATAAGTATGCTATTAAAGCCTTTGATTTTAATGCGATTGGCTATATTCTAAAACCCATCGACTCGGATAAACTTATTAAAGCGGTAAAAAAAGCCACGGACCAGATTGAGTTAAATTCAAAAAATGATATTGTTTTCCATTTTGTGAAAACCCTTTCCGATCATGAAACGTTAGTCAGCAAATTCTCGGTGCATCATAATGGCAATGTTATTCTTCTTTCTATCTCTGACATTGCCTTTATCGAAACAAAAAACGATATCACAACCATTTTTCTAAAAGACAACAGTCAGTACTTTTCCAGCAAAGACCTTGTAAAATTTGAAAAAGTACTGGAGTCCTGCCACGAATTTATTCGCATCAATAAAAATGTGATTGTAAATACCCATTACATAAGAAGCTATACAAAGGATAGCGTGTGTACCATACACATGCGGGGAAATCAGGCCTTTGAAGTGTCCAGGCGAAAAAAAAGCGAGATCCTTAAAAAACTTAAGTCGCTTTAGTTCTATTTCTAAATTTTTTCTTAGAGTTACAAAAACTGTTCTAACGGCAGGGTAAAGGCTGTTGCTCGAATTAATTTTGACATTACTAAACAACCCACCTAAAAATCAGAAGCGTATTAACTCAAACTGCTTCAAAAATTAATATTAACTAATTCTGTAATCACATGAAAACGAAAATGAACTTTAACAAAAAAATTGCTAC
>JAEUTM010000438.1 GCA_016788025.1 Bacteroidia bacterium | reverse complement strand
TCCACAACTGGCACCTACTCTGTTAAACTGATTGTGTATTCCAATTGTACCAATGATACGGTGATCCAAACAATCACTGTAAACAACCTTTCACCAACGGTGGCAGTGAGTGGCAATTCTGTAATTTGTAAAGGAGATAACAGGACCTATACTGCTACAGGAGCCAGTACCTATAGCTGGACGGGATCAGCATCAACTACCTCTGTAGCGTCCCTTTCCCCTAGCGTGAGTACCGTATACACTGTTACAGGGTTTTCTAACGGTTGCAGCAGCAGCAAGGTGTTTAGTGTTACGGTGGAGCCTTGCCAGGGTCTTTCCAAAACAGAGTCTGAGAACTTTATTTCAGTTTTCCCCAACCCTTTTGCCAACGAGCTTCGTATAGATGTAGAGAAGGAAGGTAAACTAAAACTTATTAGCCTGGAAGGAAAGATTGTGATGGAAACGGCCGTTCAAAAAGGTAGTAATGTTCTTAATACTACTTTACTGAAACCAGGTTTGTATATTGCAGAGTGCGAACAGGAGAGTAGTGTGACAAGGTTTAGGGTGGTTAAGGGGGACTAGAGATTCTTCGCCGCACACGACATATCTGACTTTGAACAATATTGAAAATGTATCGTTACGTGGAGGTTTCGTAGTGGTTTTGCGCGGTTAGAATGTTGATTCTTAAAATAATTCTAGTTTATTTTAGAAGAATACTGGATTTAATATATTACTAAGAATTTAATTATGAAAAACACCTATAATTTCACTTTATTTTTCTTTTTGCTAATGTCAATGGTATGCAGTTCTCAAACTCCTTCTTTTGTTTGGGCAAAGCATTTAGGAAATGGCTCCGGACATTCAGTGGTGAAGTTGACTACTGATAAAAAAGGAAATATTCTTGCGACTGGAAGTTATTCGGGTGTTTCTGATCTCGACCCAGGCGCAAATACTTACACCGTAAATTCTAATGGTTGGACAGATACTTATATAGTTAAGCTTGATTCTCTCGGAAATTTTTGCTGGGGACGAAGTATCGGCGGGATCAAAAACGATAACTCTACGTCCATTGCGGTTGATAGCCTGGGAAGTGTTTTTGTTTGTGGTGTGTTTGATGGCGTTGCAGATTTTGATCCAGGCCCTGGATCTTACACTATTGCTTCAAATGGCAACAGTGATGTTTACATTCTCAAATTAAGTCCAAACGGAAATTTCCTCTGGGCAAAATCCTTTGGAAGTATTGATAATGACGTTGTGTATTCAATAGCGGTTGATGATATCGGAAACGTTCATACAACTGGATACTTTCAGCAGGTGGTCGATTTTGATCCAGGTCCGGCAGTAGCAAATTCAACCGCAAACACAAATGTCTGGACAATATTTGTTTCAAAATTAGATTCATCCGGAAATTATGTATTTGCTAAAACTATCGGTTCGTCGGGTTATAACTATGGGAAATGTATAAAATTGGATTCGGTGGGTAATATATACAGTACTGGTAATTTTGGTGGTGGCTGCGATTTTGACCCAGGCCCGGGTTATGCCCCACTCACAGCTTCATGTGCGGCAGTTGCGTATGTTCTTAAGCTCGATCCACTTGGAAATTACGTTTGGGCAAAACAATTGGGAGGGTATTCTGGAACCGATGGGATGTCCCTTGCCTTGGATTCACAGGGTAACGTTTATGCTACGGGAGATTACGGGATGTACCCAGGTACAGGAGATTTTGATCCTGGGCCGGGAACATTTTACTTAAACTCAGTAGGGCAAACGGATATTTACATTGTGAAATTAAACCCTTCGGGTGGATTTTTATGGGCGAAGAGCATTGGTGGCCCGTCCTATGATTATCCTAATTCAATCGCAATTGATCAGCATAATCACGTTTTTACCACTGGCTCCTTTCAAATTAGCGCAGACTTTGATCCAGGAGTTTCGGTGGTTAGCTTTACGGCTCCAGGTGCCACCGCTACTCATAGTCCGAATAACATTTTTATTTCTGAGCTTAGTAGTGCGGGAGCCTATATATGGGCATTTTCTATAGGTCTTCAGGGCCAAGACTCGGGTAACGGTATATGCGTTGATAAAGATAACAATCTTTATATCGGCGGCCATTATACTCTGCCCGGTGACTTTGATCCAAGCGTTGGCACTTATACAATGAGCAGTACATATTTTGACGGTTTTATTTTGAAACTAAAGGAAACATGTATTGCACCGCCATCTCCCACTGACGTAACTCCTTTAAAACAAAAGACTATTTGCAAAGGTTCCTCCGCCAACTTACTGGCTAGTGGAAATGGTACTCTTCAATGGTATTCTTCAGCTGCATCAACACAAGCACTAGGTGGTGGAACTAGTTTTTTGACACCAACTTTGAATATTGGTCAGTTTACTTACTATGTTGAAAGCTTAACCTGTACCCAAAGCGCCTTAAGGACAGCTATTACGGTAACCGTAAATTCTTGCCTGGGAATTTCAGAAGACAAAGAAGGTCAGTTAATCAAATCGTATCCCAACCCATTTAATGGTTCATTAAATATTGATGTTGAAGAACAAGTTGATTATACAATATATAGTTTGGATGGCAAGTATGTAAAAGCAGGTCGATTAGAAAAAGGCCACAACGAAATAAACACCGAGGCCCTAAAGCCAGGGTTATATATCGCCCAATGCGGCGAAGGGAATGAGGCGGTGCGTTTTAGAGTTGTAAAGACTGACTAGTGATTCTTCGCCGCGTTAAATCACTTTTAATTTGCGACTCTGAATGACGATTAAAAGGGATCGTCATTCAGAGACTACAGCCGATGTAAGGCCGAATGAATCTGTTCTCGGAATAGTTATGCCGAGTATCGTATTGTAAATGTGAAAAAAGATTCTTCGCCGCCATGAATCACTGATAATAAACGACTCTGAATGACGGTTAAGAATGATGGTCATTCAGAGTTTCAGCTACGAGACTCCAGGCCGAAGGAATCTCATCTTATTTAGTATTTTTGTTGCTTATGTCAGTAATTATTAGGCAGGGCAATGAGCAAGATATCCCCGAGGTTTTAGAGCTTGTAAAACAACTGGCGGAGTTTGAAAAAGCTCCAGGCGAGGTTGAAGTGAGTGTGAAGGAAATGGAAAATTGGGGTTTTGGTAAAAACAAGGTCTTTGATTTTTTTGTGCTTCTTAAAAACAACAAGATCGTTGGTACTGCTATCTATTACTACAAATACTCTACCTGGAAAGGACGTTGTTTATTCCTCGAAGATATTATTGTAACAGAATCCGAGAGAAACCAGGGCTTTGGTAAAATGCTTTT
>JAEUTM010000412.1 GCA_016788025.1 Bacteroidia bacterium | reverse complement strand
AGGTTTTTAACTTCCTGACCCTTAAAACCGGGTACAATCACAAATTCGTTGTGGCTTGTATAGTATGACAGCCATTTTGAAATTCCAAACAAAATCAGGCCAATGCTTAATAGGATAATGGCCAGATGAAGGAAGAACTGTTTGGACTTAAGAAAGGCGAGGAGTTTTTGCATAATCAACCAGGTGTTTAGCTATTCTGATTTTATCAGGCGTGTTCAACCTGTGGCTCATGAATAACAATTTTAAGGAGCACTACAATCATTGCTCCGATTACCTGTTCAGACATTTGCCAGATACAGTCGATTACCAGGTGCTGCATACTTAATTTGCTGGTAAGAGAAATATGAACAATAGTGGCTACCATAAATAAGGAGAAGCCTCCAATAAGCCCTGAAACAACCCCGCGTAAAAAGAAATTGCGAAGTTTTTTAAGTAAGCGGCTTTCAAACAAAAGATAAATTCCAGCCCCAAGAATAAGATATGTAAGGGCCGCAAAGGTGATAAACCATGAAAGAGGGAACTGAATTCTTTTAAAATCATTTAAAAAAACGCCATGCCACAGGTAGAATAAGGTAAACATGACCATGGCTGACAAAATCCAGGATAAATAAAATCTAAGTCCGAGTTTCATACAATTTCTCAAAGCAAATGTAATGAAAAAAACGCTCGGCTTAGGGTTAAAAAGCTTAAAACAAGGGCTTTTTGTCGAAAAGACAAAGTTCATAAAATGCCATAAAATTGACCTTCGTTAATTGAACAGTCCCTAAATAAATTATATTTGTAAAACATGGGTTTAATTGGCAGATTTTTGCTTTTCGGGAGCATTCTTTTAGTGTTAGTTTCATGCCGCAAATCCACCAGCGCAAATTGGGATGTAGATGCGGTAGTGCCGGTTGTAAACAGCAGTTTAAACATTACAAATTTTGCGGGAGATAGCCTCTTTAACACCGATAACACCGGGCTTTTGAATATCAGTTTAAGTCGCGAGGTGGCGGCCATAAAGCTCGACTCGATTTTAAAACTTCCCGACACAACCATTGTGCAAACGTTTACAAGTTCATCACCTTTTCCGCTGAATCTCACGCCAGGACAAGCTGTTAATTCTGCTGCCCCGAGTGAACTGGAATTTGATGTGAGTGGCGGCGCTAAATTGAAAATGATTAATATTCGATCGGGATCCATTACGGTTAAATTCAGCAACTCTGTCTCTGAACCGATAGACCTGATCTATAAAATTCCCAGCGCTACTAAAAACGGAAATCCTTTTACGCTTACGGAAACGGTTCCAACGGGCACCAACACCCTCGAAAAAACGTACGATCTTTCCGGTTATAGTTTAAACATGCGCGGTATTTCGGGTAACGCATACAGTACCATCGTTCAAACCTATTCAATTTCCATTAGTTCACAGGCTGCTCAAAATGCAACGGTAAATTTTGGACAGGGTGCTAAGGTTGAAATTACCTATACAGAACTTACTCCGGATTATGTGGAGGGTTATTTTGGGCAGCAGACCATTAAGATAGATCCCGACACCGCGAGTTTTCACATTACCGATAATTTTAAAGCGTCTAATTTTATGTTGAGCCAGGCCAGCATGGAATTTAATATTTTGAATGAATTTGGAACAGAATTCAGTGGTAGTATCTTTAATACAGCGTCTATAAATACTGAACAAAATAAAGTCGTACCCCTCGTTACAAATCAGCTTAACAATATTAACATTAACCGGGCCACAAAAGTAGGAACCGTAATCTACCCCAGTGTAAAATCATTTTCTTTTCGCTCCGACAACAGCAACATCCTGCCGTTTATTTCCAATTTGCCAGACCGCATAGCCTACCAGGGAGAAATTAAGGTTAACCCGCTTGGTAATATTTCAGGATACAATGACTTTGCTTTTTACAATACAGGCATTCGTATCCTCGCTAACATTAATATTCCGCTTCGTTTTACAGCAGATTATTTTTTGCTGCGTTCTAAAGACACTGAGGTTGATTTTTCGGGTGTTCAACAATTGAATAATGTTAACAGCGGAAATTTTGTAATTCTTGCCAAAAACAGTTTTCCCTTTGCCGCCCAACTTCAAGGATATATGTATGATGAAAATGAACAATTACTGGATTCCCTTTTTGATACCAGCGTAAACAGCAACATAATAAGAGAAGGTCAGTTAAACGCCCTAAATGAAGTGACAGCCCCCACGCAGTCAAAACTTTATGTTCCTGTAAACAAAACCAAAATTGATCACCTGAAAAGATGCAGGCAAATAAGAGTGCAATCAAAATTTATTATGCCGCCGAATCCACCGGATATAAAAATACTTGAGCAGTACAGTATGGACGTAAATATAGTAGCAGAGTTAAATTACAGAGTGGGGTTGACGAATTAGGGAACTTAGAGACAAGAGCCAAGAACCAAGAGCCAAGAACCAAGAGTCAAGAGCCAGGAGCCAGGAGCCAAGATAGAGAGACAAGGGGAAGCAAGAAACAACGCTTCGACAGGCTCAGCGTGACAGAGACAAGAAACAAGAATCAAGAGCCAAGATAGAGACAAGGGGAAGCAAGAAGCAACGCTTCGACAAGCTCAGCGTGACAGAGACAAGAGCCAAGAGTCAAGATAGAGGGACAAGGGGAAGGAAGAAATAAGATGCAACTCTTCGACATGGTTCGACATCCTTCGATAGACTCAGGACGAAAGCTCACTACAAGAGCTCAGGGTGATAGATGTAAGATGAAACAGGTGATAAAAAAAATAATGGAGAAAGTAAGACTGCCAATTGGATGGTTGTTTTGTTTGTTGCTTTGTTTCTGTATTAAGGTCAATG
>JAEUTM010000584.1 GCA_016788025.1 Bacteroidia bacterium | reverse complement strand
AATTATATTTAAAACGACATGAAACTCACCCTGATTTGGATTTGGATAAATATTGATGTCTGCGGCGTTAATTTCAGGGGATTGAGAAATACCCGTTGCATCCTGAATCAGCTTGCATTCATCAACTATTTGAGTAAAACTAACACTATTTCTACAGCCAGCTGTGTTTACCCCGGAAACGGAATAAACCGTACTAAGTTGTGGAGCAGTTGTGATCTCACGTCCGCTTTCTCCGGTCGACCAGGTCATGTTCTTTGCGCCACGAGCAGAAAGAATAACAGTTTCGCCGGCGCACACCGTAGCATTACTGCTTACTACCGTAATGGTGGGAAGCGGGTAAACCATTACTATATCAATAGAAGTAAAGTTGCTGTAAGAATGTTCATTATGTGTTACAGCGTAATAAACGTAATAGCCTTGTTCCAGTAGGGGAGTGATGAAGGTATTGCCTTTGCCTATGGGCTTACCTGCAGGCGGCGGAGAACTGTACCAGTAAATTTCATTGTCACTGGTTGCCGTTAATGTCGTTTGCTGTCCCGAACAAATTTCAAGTCTCGCTGCATCCGTTGTAATTACCGGAGCTGCCGGAGCAAAAAGAGGATCATACTTATTGGATAAATTCGGATACAAAGCATCTGCCTGGTAAGAAACCTCTAAAAGTTCATTACCACGCATTGCATTTTGCGAAATGCACGTAAGATTTACACACAACAAAACACCGGCTAGCAGTGATTTCATAATCTGGGGCTTATGAATATAAGAGAATAAAAATACGGAAATAAGTCGAATTCGTCGAACATTTTTGAGGTTTTATGACATTTATTATTGTATTTTGGCTAAAAATGGTTTATATAACGCATTTTTTTAGTTTTGGTACAACTCAGTCATAAGGTCTTGTGGGTGGACTGGAAGGGATAGCGGCATAAACCGGAAACTATTCTTTATCCCTTAGTTTATCTAATAAACGATTTAACTCCTTCACTTCATTTGCAGAAAGTGTACTGAAGATATCCTTCATTTGTTCTTCAATAACATCGAGGCTTTTCAGAAGTTTAAGGCCTTCTTCAGATATCAGTAGATTAACGCTGCGTCTGTCGTTTGGGCATTCGTGGCGAACCACCAGACCTTTGGTAACAAGTTTATCCACTATGCGCGAAGCATCGCTCATGCGATCGAGCATGCGTTCTTTAATTGTTTTCAGAGAACAATAATTTGGATGTTGCCCTCTGAGTATTCTCAAAACGTTGAATTGTTGAGTAGTGAGGTCGACCTCTTTAAAAAACTGGTTGTATTGATATTGAAGCCAGTTGCTTGTGTAAAGCAAATTAATCGCAAGCTTCTGCTCCTGCGATTTAAAAGTTTTCTGCTGTATTGCGTCCTCAAGCTTCATCTTTCAGGTGTTAAAAAAGAACGCCGCTCATAAAAATGAAACGGCGCTCCATCTACCCAAAAATTATTGTACTTTATTTAATTCAATGTTCAACTGGATGTTCACCTCGTCGCTTACCGCTACACCACCTGCCTCAAGAGCAGCGTTCCAGTTTAAACCAAAGTCTTTGCGATTAACCACGCCAGTAACTCTGAATCCGTTTTTAATATTTCCATAAGGATCTTTTACCGTTTTAGCGGCACCGATCGCTTCAAATTTAACTTTCTTAGTAACCCCGTGCATGGTTAATTCACCCTCCAGATCGTAAGATGTTTTTCCTTTTCCGTTTGGTTTCATGCTTGTGCTTTTAAACGTAATGGTTGGAAATTTCTCAACATCAAAAAAATCAGGACTTTTCAAATGGCCATCACGTTTTGGATCTTCAGTATTTATTGAGGATGCGTCAGCTGTAAAGTTGATTTCAGCATTTGTAAAATCCATTTCCGTTTTTGAAACAGCTGTACCATCAAATACTT